>JAKEHD010000755.1 GCA_022615215.1 Blastocatellia bacterium | reverse complement strand
GGAATGCCGACCTGAGCAATACTTTTATTTTCAGCCGTCAGCCATCAGCCGCCAGCCGTCAGCTATCAGCCGTCAGATTTCAGGCTATAAACTGAAGGCTGAAAGCTGACGGCTGATGGCTGATTGATGACAGCATCGAAGAGCTTCTGATAGAGTATCCCTTTGAGTCCCCTGAACGGAGAGGCGTCTTTCTCACCGCCCCTTTCTTATGCGATGGAGGACTGTCGATGGCGGCTGAAACCAAAAGCGCGCTGACGGTGAAATCTCAGGCCGTCGAGCTCATGAAAGAGCATGTCTTTCGCGGCGACTACGACAACCCGCGCGTCAGACCTGACTCTCTAGGAACCTATCATTACAGGGACAGGAAAATAGAGATCGGTTGCCAGCCATCGAGGCGCGAAGGCTGGTTGAACTGCATGATAAGGATTTACCTGGTAAGGCGTCGCTGGCCCCTTCGCCGCATAGAACTCGTGTTCTCAACAGGCTATGGGATCGACATAGAAACCTATCGCCCAGGCCGTTGGGTAGATTATCTCTTTCAACTCGCCGAAGGGATTGAAAAAATTCAGCGCGAACGCGAGGCCGAACGTCAGCAACATATCGAAGAGGAAGAGCAGCGCCAGAGAGATGCCAGTTTCTCTCCCGTCGACGACTCTTCCATATTCAAAAAGTAGCTGCGCGCGGACAGAACTTTGAGCGCGAGCGCAAGGCGAAGCAACCGGTTCGCTATCAACCTTCGGACAAATCCTCACCACTGCATGTCGGCTCGGATGCCGCTATCGGATCAGATTGTCGCGCTCTTTCCGTGAGCAAAGCCGCCGACTTGAAAGCCGCTCTTCCAACCGCCGCGCGGCAGAGCAACCCTACCCCTAACCCGGCAACTATATCGACAAAGTAATGTTGTTTCGTCGTCATCGTGGACGCCCATATAAGCGCAGCCCACACTAGGGCTAGCCATCTCGCCCGCTTCTTTTCAGCGATGACGCCCGACAATGCCAGAAACCCCAGCGCCACATGCAATGAAGGGAAACAGTTCGAAGGAGAATCCAAACGGTAAAGCCACTCGAAAGCCTCCGCCGTCAGGCCGCGCGCATTTCGAGGCGCGCGAGGAAATGTGGTCGGGTAAAGTATGAACACACTGAAAGACAAGAGACTCGCCAGCCCCATCGAATAAAGCGTCCGGCTTATGTGTACGCTGTCGTTCAGAAGCCAGAGGCAATAGACGAGAAATCCGAACTGCGAAATGTATATCCATACGGTCCAGGCCATGAAAGGCACGGCCGTATCTACCGGTGAAAGAGGAAGCCGCGCCGGAGGGCGAAGATGAACGTGGCCCGTGAAGGTGTAGAGAATGCAGAAACAGACGTACCCGGCGGCGAAGACCGGCCACTTTTTTTTGAAGTCGATGATGGGCAGCCTCATCAGCCGAAGCTCCGCTGACTTACTGAGGGGATATCGGGCCGGGCCAGTCGATACTTTTTCAATTCATCGTTCAATCGCCGAATCTCTTCACCGTACTTTCCCGTCAGGATGCTCACAAACATTCGGTTGAGGCAGCGCGAAGCCCGCAGGGAAAATATGGCGTCTCGCCTGTCTATGTGGCTTCTCTCGAAAAAGTAATGGCCGAGCAATCCGATAATCTGCGAGGACGGCAAAAGAAGCAGCAACCAGGGATTGAGCGCCACGAGCGCCCATAGAAGCACTCCGTAATAGATGATGACTCCGATCATGTGAAAGGCTATGTTGTAGGGGTTTTGATGTTTGAGCACGAACACATCCCAGTAATCCGTAAACGGGTGGTCGACTATCTCGGAGCTTATACGGTTCCTCGATCTTTGCTTCGATAATTTCTCCTGGTCTGCTGCAATCGTGAGCACTTCTCCAAGTTTCTCCTGCCCTAAACTTTCCATGATCTTGCCTCGCAAAACGACGAGCTTGCCGTTGATATAGACGGCTTCGATTATCTCGTCCGAGCCTCTTTTCACCATGCGCATAGCTCCGTCCAGAAGCGGGTCGCGTATCTCGACCTGCGGGGCTATCGGGCTGTCAAGATGTTCGGAGCGGATGAGCACGAAATCTGCTTTCGCGCCTTCGCGCAGGATTCCCGCATCGAGGCGAAACCAGCGCGCCGCCTCGCCCGTCACCCGCGAGATGGCTCGCTCAGGTGTAAGGAACCCGGTCGCGACCGCCTGCCTCAACAGCGATATGGCTCCGTCGTAATAGCCGAGATTCTGAACGTGCGCGCCCGCATCGGTGAATCCGGGCAGAATGTGCTTGTGACTCATCAGGGCGAGGCGCGGTTTCAGTCGATCATTGGCCCCCGTAGCCACCCATCGCAGGTCGGTGTCATACTCTTCCAACATGCCCATAAAGAAATCCATGGGGTCTCGGCCAAAAGCCTGGGCCGCTTCCGCAAATGTCCGGCCTTCGATGGACGAGTCGGGGCAACGAACTATCTGCATCGAGTCGAGGCGGCGATGAAAAGTCTTTCGCCATCCATCGGTCCACTCGCGGCGGAATTTTTGGCGAAACTCGGAAGCGCGCCATAGCTGCTGTCTCTCCTCTCTCGATTCGCAATCGTTCAACCGGACGCCGGATGGAAACTCTTCGAACAGCGGCGTGATGGGACCATCGGAATAGACCGTAAAGGGTTCGGTGAGAGTTTGAAAACGGATGTTGCACCGCAACAGTTTGTTGAAGACGAACAACATCGGCGGAAAGAGTCTCCACAACCTCCGATCCGAGGCCGAATCGAGCGCCGCGAGCACAGTGATTCTGAGCCGGGGGCGAGCCAGACCGAGACTCATCCTCAGAATGTCGATCAATGACTTTCGGTTTTGAGGATTGGGCGTGACCTGAAAGACCGCATCGCGCTCGCGGCAAAGATCGGCCAGCATATCGTATTCGCGAAAGTCCGCGTGCTGAGAGGGAATAGTCCTTCCGCGAAGTCGTCCGCTCATCATGTGCCAGGGAACCATGTCTACGGATATGCCGAGGCATCCGGCGTCGAGCGCCTCGCGCGCCAGTCGTTTCATGCGCGCAAGCTCTTCTGTGGTCGCGCGGTCTTTCAAGCTGCGCTCAAGTCCCATGACGTGAGCGCGGAGGGCGCTGTGGCCGAAGAGCGCCGCAACATTAGGGCCGAGGGTAAGCTTGCCCAGATGCTCTATATAGTCTCGCGGAGTTTTCCAGGAGACGGACGACCGCAACCATTTTTCGATCAAGGTGTGAGGCAGCGTCTCTACTCTCTGAAATATACAGGCGAGCGTTTCGGCTTCGCCCACCGCGAGAGACAGACTGCAATTGCCCATAACGACGGTCGTAACGCCGTGACGGACGGACTCAGAGAGACCGGGCGCGATTTCCACTTCGAGGTCATAGTGAGTGTGAATATCCACGAATCCCGGCGTGACCCACAACCCGTCGGCATCGATAACTTCCCTCGCCGGTTCGGAGATATCGGATGAGAGGGCGGCCACGCGCCCGTCTCTTATGCCCATATCGCAACGGACGGGAGGTGATGCGAGGCCGTCGAATAGAAGCCCGTTTTTGACTATGAAGTCGAGCATGATCTGTCCGTAGTCTCCGGTCGGTTGTCCGTCGTCATCTGAAGGACTGAGCCGTCGTTTTAAATATGATCGACTGGATTCGCAACTGACCAGATTGACAAACGAATACTACATCTTGCTCGTAAGATGTGAGTTTAAGACATTGTTGGCTTATCATTAACATTCATTCTCCGTTTTCAGATACTTCAGGCTCAGACTCAAATGCTTCTGTTTCATCTTCTAGTTCAGAAGGGGTAACACCACTTAGAAAATCCAGGATGGGAATGGCTGCCAACCTTCCTGCCAGATAGTCACCCATTTTGCTGTCTGGCATATTTTGAAGCTCATGTTGGATGCCCAGCCGTTCGTTAAGTCGTAGCGCAAGGTCTCGCGGCCAGTATTGCATGCTCATTTGAACAATCTCAGCGCCTATTTTCTCTGCTAACTCCTGAGTCTTGTTGCTTCTTGTAGGCAGTCTATCCACGACAATAAAGGTTGTGGATTCACTTATACCTTCTCCTATCTCTAATTGTTTCTCGTAGCGATTCAGTTTGTCTTTTGAAATCTCCGAATTCCCCGGCCCTATAAAACCCATATCAAAACGCGCCAACTTCCCCGGTCTGACCAGGAGTGTGGCGTCGCTTTCGCGCGCTGTAGAGCTTGATAACCAGAATACTCTTTCCGTCTTTTTATTCGTGGCGCGATCAACCATCTCAAATCCGAGAAGGGTGAGAAAGGAGCCTAGCACTAACTTCTCGAAAAGTTTGCCATAGATGGATTTTTCGGAGCCTCGAATCGTAAGTGTTTGGCTTCCTATGGCTGTTGTGAGCCTTGTAATGTCCTCCCAATCAAGCTCAACACGTTGTCCATTTCGGTCTTCAGCAAACCCTAAAGACATTCTCAGTTCACCGATTTCTTCGCGGCATTTCCTGGCTGCCTTTTCCATAGCCTTTTCGAAACCCACGATATATTCGTCAAATGCTTCTCGATCACTTCTTAGAACGTTTTGTACACCCTTGCCGGTCAAACCGATCATCCAGTTAGAGAGCCATAAGGCTCCCTTATCTCTTCCAGCCTTTTCCCTTTGCTCTACAGACATTTCAGAAAGTTGCTTTGTAAAAGCGTCTATTTCCAGGCACCCTTTTGCGAACAGAGCCACCAGCCCGCCACTTATCTGTGCAAGTCGTAAGCAAGTCAGAGGCTCAGTCTCGGTGCGAATATTTTTGCCCATCATCACACCGAGCACTACTTCACGTACAACTTCTTCACCCGCGCGCTCGACGAACTCTTTACCGCCTCCTGTCAATAGAACGCGAAAGCCCTTTGGGAAAAGATCTATGATCGATGGTCGAGTCGCTTCATCACTCATTCTGAATAATCCATAGGCAACAAAGGTTGTCGAACGGGAGGGGCAGGCGCGCAATTGATCCAGAGGATATCCCCGGCAGCCTCTCCCAGCCAGGCATTTACATCTTGCCGAATTATCTCGACATAGTCGGGATTGATTTCGAAAAGCACGAAACGCCGATCTAACTTTGCAGCAGCGGCCCCAACCGTGCCTGATCCTGCAAAGGGGTCCAGGATCACATCATTTTTGAACGAGTAATAACCGATGCTTTTCTCAGCAAGCTCTAAAGGAAAAGCCGCCGGGTGTTTTGAATTGGTCTTAGGCTGGATATGCCATATATTAGTGCGTTCGTAATCGTCGCCGATCTTTGAGGCGGCTACGGCCTCTCTATCCGGGTGATTGCGAATATACCAATCGATCAGCAAATCGCTTCTCTTTCGATAAACGAGCACGTACTCTGTTACCGGGACGGCCTTGTATTGAAGCGGGTTCCGGTCGGCAGCAAAGCGGCGGCCTCGCCCCGTCGCCCATCCTGCTCCTTCCGGCTTCACCCAGATTATATCGTCAATAAAGTCATACCCTTCCTCGATAAAGATTCTGTGCAAATCGAAAGGCACAGCGATTCGCCGCGATGACTCATTCCTATTAGCTCGACGAAGCAAGACGGGAGCCACGTTCATTACGAAAAACCGGCCCTCATTCAAAACTCTGTGGATGCGCTTGATAACCTGACGCATCTTGAGCAGATATTGTTCGTATTCTTCATACTCGCTGTATTCAGGGCGAGCATTGAAGTAAGGAGGGGATGTGAAAACCAGATCGACCGAAGCAGCGGGCATATCATCAATAAGCTCGACGCAATCTCCAAGACCAACCGTATTACGAAGAGTAGAAATCGGATAGCTGACAGGAGGCTGCCGCTTTGCCGCGACTCGGTCTTCATCTTTCTTTAGAAGGCGCGCTTCAAGAATTCCAGGTCTCGTCGTCTTCTCAGGCAATATCTCAGTGGTGTAAGCATCAATCACGACTTCGCCTATTCTCACGGTTGACTCCTTACTGCACAGAGGTACACGCCAGACGTGATAGCGATCATCCACTTCGGGCAGTCCCAATGCGATCACCTTGTAAAGGTCGATCTCTTTCAACCAGGATGATGTGATTTCTTTAGCTTGAGCTACCGTTGTTACCAGGTAGTTTCTCATCTCAGAGACAAGCGGCTTGTTCCGTGTCATGAGCTGAACTCCTCTTTCCAATATCCGTTGGAATGGTTTATAGAGTATCTCGCAAAATAAGACAAGCTATTGGCAGACTAAAAACCAGATAGCACCAAGAGTTAGAACAAGCGTCTGACATTAGCACGCATGTAGCCTGATACAAGGCCAGCCAATCTCATTAAACCAGCGATTTGGTTTTCCAGTCTACAACAGACGACCGACTAAGCCCGCTTTCGGCGCACGAACCAGGCGACGGCAAAGCCTATGACGAGTCCGGCAATTAGCGCGCCCGCTCCTACTTTGTATATGTAGCTTTCGAGCGCTGAAACCACAGGGTTATCCAGCAGGTTGGTTCCGATATGGACGTTGAGTATTTTCCATTTGCCGTTCTCTTTGAATACCGTTGCGGTCCAGCGACTCGTCATCACACGTGTGTCGTCGTCGGAGAAGACGAAGGTGTCGGTAGACGTGCCATGGCTTATGCCTATGTTTTCGCCTATGAATTCGGTCAGGTCGTCGGCTTCCGGCTTGAACGTGATGCTCTTCAAGGGAGCGTTCTCGCCCTGATAAAGGCCCTCGTAATGGGCTTTGAAGTCGGCGATGCTCGTGAAAAGCTTCTGGTCGACGGTGGTTATCGAGAACTTTTCGTGAAAGAGCGGGGTAAGCGCCCCGAAGTTCCTTGAATTCATCGCCTCGGTGACGGATCTGAGCATGGCGCGAAGCTCTTCATGGTCTTGCTCTCTCTCCTGAGCGAACGCGCCCGTGACCGCTACGACGAGCAGGAAACCCGACACAGATATTATGCGCACGATCTTCTTTATCATTTCATTTCCTCTACAGGCGTTCTGCCGTCTCCGGCGGGATGCGCCCGCCGCTTCTTAAAATGCATTGTGCAGGTTATCAGGTTCTGCCCGAATGTCAAAGCTTCCGCCTGGCAAATCAAAGGTCAGTGGTCAGTGGTCAGGCCGCCATTCTTGCAACAATCGGATTGCCATCGAAGCGGTCGTAATCGCTTGACCACAGATCACACAGATTACACAAATATCTGTGCTATCTGTGTAATCTGTGGTCGACCCTCCGTCTGCGGCAATGTCCGACTCCAAAGCGCGCTGGCAAATTACTATTGCAAATACCGCCTGAGAAAGCTTCAATTCCGAAACATGAAGATGTATTTGCTACCTTAGACATCGGGTGGTAGAATCTACGCCAAAACCGCTCTGGGAATCGAGCGCGTAAGATTTCAACAGAGACTCCATAATGCCGGATGGGGCATCCGGTATCGAGCAGCGGAGGGCGGTTTGATATGTCCCAGCGAAGGAAGCGGCGGCATAATCTATGACCTGTAGAAAACCATTGATAGAACCCTTGACCCGGCGTGAAGTTCCAGTCTTGCAAAGGACGGCGCACTGAGCCGTGTTGGCGTTATGGAATCTAAGGATTGAAATTATTGAAACCAGCCCGGCCGATTCGACCGAGGGCAGCGATACTACTCGTCTTGCCGGAAAGATCGCGCGGGAATCAAAGAAGGAGGATCTCCTCATGAAAGACAGGAAAAAATCCGTTTTGAAAATCGCAGCTATCGTGCTTT
>JAKEHD010000141.1 GCA_022615215.1 Blastocatellia bacterium | reverse complement strand
GTCGCCGCGTCGCCGCGTCGCCGAAAGCCCCTGCCTATTTCCGATGGCTCTCGATGTATTTGAGGACGAACTCATCGAGGTGCGGAGCATTGCGCAGTCCGACTTTTGCGGCCTCCTCTCGCGCTTTTTCAATCGTCCAGCCGTCGCGCAGCACACGCCTTATCATCCAGAAAGCCCCTACGCGAATCGCGGCCGTGCAGTGAATGAAAGCGGGGCGATTCTGAGGATCATCCGTGAGCTTCAAGAACTCATCGACCTGCTCATCTTTCGGGGCGGTGTAGACCACAGGGATGTTGAAATACCGGAGGCCGAGTTCTTTAGCTCTGGCCTCCTCTTCGGCGGCGCGATGTTCACCGGGCGTGCGCAAATTGATGATGGCTTTTGTGCCTTCGGCTTTCAGTTTTTCGAGATGCTCAAGCCTGGGCTGGCCGCCCGTGCAGAACTCTTCATTGACGCGCAGGAAGTTGCGTATGGGCGGAAGCTCGCTTTGAGCAGACCGCTCCGCCATCACAGAGTATCCAATCGCCATTAACGCGCACACGCACAGCGTCAGCGCGACATAAGATTTTTTCATTGCTCTCTCCTCTTTTACGGCGAAATTTTTGAAAGTCGGAAGATCAACCACAGGTTACACAGATAGCCGAAGAGTTTATCTGAGAAATCTGTGTATACTGCGCACGGGATAAAATGAAAGTTTACAAAGAAGTTCAGAGTCCACGCTTTAGCGTGATGCGGCCGCCCTTATGGCTGTACTCTGAACTTTAGACAAAACTCTCATTCCATGCCGCGCAGAGTATAATCTGTGGTCAAGAATTGCCACTGACCACTGCCACTCAAGATGCTCCCGGCAACCTTCATGGTTCAAGGCTTAACGAAGCTTTCCGGGCTGGCCTTGAATTCTTCCACGCATCCGTCGGTTGCGAAGATGTATATGCGCTCCTTGTAGACCAGGAAACGGTCGGGATCGCCCGTAGCGGTTGGAACGACCGGGCACTGCCCGCCCATCTGAATCTCGTACCGTGCGGGTTCTTTCTCGAATTTGGCCTTGTTCTTCGCGTTCGCAAACCAATACTCGAACCGTCCGCGAGTGACGGAGAAATCTTTTTTGCCCATGACCTCTTTACCCTGAATGAGCATAACGGGGTCGAGTCCCTCAAGCGGGACGACCGTCTCGGTCTTCTGTGACTGCGAGTCCTTCAGTACCCCGACCGTGAGGGAGGGGTCATTTCCATTGGCTTCTGCGGTCAATCCCTGGCCGGTCAATCCGGCAACGATCAGCAATGCGATTACGAAGCTTTCTCTCTTCATGATTTTTCCCTTTCTTCAATGCCACTTTATCAAGTCAAACTGTGCGCGAGGTGTCAGGCTCACGCAGGTGTTAGAAACGAATCTTTCACGCGCTCCCGCGCCGCACAAATCGTCAATCGCTCACTCTATGCGTAATGCCGTCATTGGATCGATAGCGGTCACGCGGCGCGCGGGAACGAAACAGGCCACAGCCGCCGATGCGATCAATATCAGTAATACAGCGATATAAGTGATCCAATCGGTCGGCTCTATGCCGAAGAGCATCCCTGTCAGGAAACGCGACAGGGCGAAAGCCCCGGCTATGCCGAGCGCAAGTCCGATCAATACCATAGCCATTCCCTGTCGCATCACCATCCAGAGTATCTCTTTTTGAGAAGCGCCCAGAGCCATTCGCACTCCGATCTCGTGCGTCCGCTGGCTGACCGATAAGGCCATGACTCCGCTTATGCCCGCAACCGTGATCGTGAGAGCCAGCATCGCAAACAACCCCAGCAGCGTGGTGGTCAAACGTGGCGAGGCGAGCGATTCGCTTCGCGCCTCCTCAAGCGTCTGGATTTCGGTCACGGCCGTTTCAGGGTCTATATCATAGACCGTATCGCGCATCTGCCGGGCCAGGTCGAGGGGTTCTGCGACCGTGCGGACCAGGATGCCTCTACCTGCCGTATGCTGGGCGAAGGGCCTGTAAAGCTCGTCTGTGGTCTCACTGTCGAGTCCGTACTGTTTTACATTTCCCACAACCCCTACGATGGTCAGCCAGCCGTCTCCTTCCTCCAGAAAGACTCGTTTGCCTATGGGGTCTTCATCGCCCCAGTGATGGCGCGCCATTGATTCATTGATGATGGCGACTCCGGGCGCATTTGCATCATCCTTGTCGGTGAAGGGCCGCCCTCTCACCATAGACATGCGCAGGGTTCTGAAATAGTCCGTGCTCACGACACGATAGTCGGCCTGCGGCGGCAGTTCTCCTTTCGGAGAGGGGCGACCTTCTATCTGAAAGCCGCAATTCCAGGGACCATTCTCGATAGCCGACCGATTCAACGGATAAGTGGAAGCCACAGCCGCAGACAGCACCTCCGGGTGAGATTGCACCCTCTTGAGTAACTCTTCGAAGAAGTCTTTATACTGTTGTGCTTTCCTGTACTTGGACCAGTTCGGGGTGATTCTCATGCTGAGGACTCTTTCAGGATTAAAGCCTGGATCGACCTGTTGGAGCTTGATGAGGCTGCGCGCCATGAGTCCCGCGCCTATCAACAGCACGAATGAGACGGCCACCTGAATCACTATCAAAAGGCTCCGCATGCGCTTGCGGCTCGCTGCCCCGGTCAAGTGACAGCCGCCTTCTTTGAGCGACGCAACGAGGTCTTTTTCGGAGTAAAAAGCGGGCACCAGTCCGAAAGCGACTCCCGTAACTATGGAGACCGCGAGCGTAAACAACAGCACCGAGCCGTCTATCTGTATCTCTGCCGCGCGGGTCGTGAACCTTGCGGCGAAGGCCACGAGCAGGTCAAGCCCCCAGGCGGCGACCACGAGGCCGAGCGCCCCGCCCGCAAGCGCGAGCATTGTGCTTTCGGTCAGCAACTGGCGGATGAGTCGCCCGCGTCCGGCACCGCAACTGATGCGAACGGCGATCTCGCGCTCACGGCTTATAAGGCGCGCAAGCGTCAGGTTGGCGACGTTGGCGCAGGCAATCAGCAACACAAGCCCGACTGTGCCCAGTAATATGAGCAGGGTCGGCCGCGCCCTGCGAGTAAGCTCTTCTCTGAGCGGAATGGCTGTAGCGGCAAATCCCAGGTTTCCGGGATAGCATTCGGGATGTTCATTCTTGAAACCGGCGGCGACCCGAGCTATGTCTTCCTCGGCGCTCTCTACGGTCACGCCCGGCTTGAGGCGGCCGAAGACGCTCATCATCCGCGAATTGCGGCTTGCAATAAACCGCTCGGAAGACCGGGTCGGGCAAGCAGAGGTGGGCATGTAAACATCGTTCTCATCCGGGTACTGTGGCACGGCCGGCAATACCCCGACGACTCTGTGCGGACGGTCGTTCATCTCGAAGACCTGACCTACTACGCCGGGGTCGCCCTTGAAACTGCGCTGCCAGTATCCATAACTGAGCACGAGGACGGCTTCGGCTCCGGGCGCATTGTCTTCAAGCAGAAAACCTCTTCCAAGAAGAGGGCTGGCTCCAAGCACGTCGAAGAAATTGGTTGAAACGACTCCGGTCTGCACGCGCTCAGGTTCTCCGCGGCCGAAGAGCGTGAACGACATGGAGTGGTACTCGACAAGGGCATCGAGCGTCTGATTCCGATCTCGATAGTCGTTGATCTCTCCGACCGAAAATTCCATGTTTTCCACATCGGCCAGCGATTGTTGCTGGCGTATGTGTATGAGGCGGTCGCCTTCACTATAAGGGAGGGGCCGCAGGAGCACTCCGTAGACGACGCTGAATATACTTGTGTTCGCCCCTATGCCGAGCGCGAGCACTATCAGCGCAACTACGGTGAAGCCGGGCCTTTTGACAAGCATGCGAAACCCGTAGCATAAGTCCTGCCAGAGGGTTTCTATAAATCTCACTCCGCGCTGGTCGCGGCACTCTTCTTTCACCCGTTCGACGCCGCCGAAGTGTAGCAGCGCCTCGCGCCGGGCCTCTTTTTCGCTCATCCCCCGTCGAATATTTTCTCGCGTCTCCATCTCAAGATGGAAGCGGAGCTCAAGGTCCAGATCCCGCTCCACCTCGTCTTTACGAAAGAGCGCCCGCGCCGCTCGTTTCAGCCTTCCGAACATAGAGAAAACCTCTTTCTATGTCGTCTGCAAAATCATTGCGACGGCCTGTGAGAGCCGCTCCCAGTTTTCGGTTTCCTGAGCCAGTTGCTTGCGCCCCGCCGCAGTCAGCCTGTAATACTTCGCCTGGCGGTTGTTTTCCGAACTGCCCCATTCGGCAACTATCCAGCCCTGATTCTCAAGCCTGTGCAGCGCCGGGTAAAGTGATCCCTGGTTTACACAGAGCACGCCTTCCGATATCTGATTTATGCGTTGTGAAATGCCCCACCCATGCATGGATTCCAGCGCCAGCGTCTTCAATATCAAAAGGTCGAGCGTCCCTTGCAATAGATCGGATTTCGCTTTCGTCATCTGTCCCTCCTAGACAATCTACAAGAGCCAGAATATCCGGCTTCTTGTAGATTGTCAAGGGAAGAAGCAGCTATCAGCTATCAGCTATCAGCTATCAGCTATCAGCTCTTTAACAACCGTATTACACAGATTTCACAAAAGATTTCTGTTTGTGT
>JAKEHD010000140.1 GCA_022615215.1 Blastocatellia bacterium | reverse complement strand
TGACGGAAGGAAGGTGATAACGGGCAGCGATGATCGCACGGCGAAGCTATGGAGCGCAGAGAGCGGGCAGGCACTAGCGACCTTGCAGCACAATGAGTGGGTCAGAGCGGTGGCCTTCTCGCCCGACGGACAAATAGTGCTCACTGCCACAGATGGATGGCTTCACGCATCGCTATTTGACGGCGCGGAGGTCCGGCCCCTCGCAAGCCGCCTCCTCCGCGGGGCGTGGGTATGGCAGGGCGAGTTTTATTTCATGGATCCGTCCGCCGATCAGATCAAGGTGGCCGTCAAGCCTACGGGCAACTCGATTCAGATCATCACTCTGCGCCTTGACCGGCCCGACGCTGAGCCTGTCGAGGGCGACCCAACTGCGCTGCTTGAAGAGTGGCAGAAACGCTTGGGACTCAGGATCAATGAGGCGGGCGAGATCGTGCCGATTTATCAGTGATGTGTGATTGACAGGCCGCAATGATTCCGCTTCAACCTGCGCGTTCAGGATAAAGATTGATCGCCGGGAAGAAAAGTCCGGTTTTCTGAACGATGTCACAGAGGCGGCTGTGACGCAGTGATGTGTGGAAGGTCTCGGACCTTCCATTGGCAGGCTTCTTCAATCTCTTGGGGCTACGCCCCGATCTGCGGGCGCAGCCCGAAACTATAAGCCGAGCGCCCCGGCAAGTCGGAGACTTGCCGCACATCACTGCGGCATAGCCGCGAACATTTGGCGATCACTCGGCTTTCCTCGCCCATCGCTAATAATCGAGATAGAGAAATTCAAGCGCCCGCCGCGAACATTTGGCGATCACTCAGCTTTCCCCACGTAGCTGTTCCTCGAATAACTTTGCCGAAACCGATAGAAAATCCTGGGCCGTCAGTATCCCCACCAATCGGTCGCCTTCGACCACCGGTAAGCATCCGACGTTGTGGCGGCGCATGGTCGCTATGGCTTCGAGCGTCGAGGTGTCGGGCCTCACCGTGATGGGGTCGGGCTTCATCAGGCTTCGCACCTTTACCGGCTCGCCGTTGTTTGATGCCCCTCCTCGCGCGAGCAATCGCAAAAGGTCGCGGTGCGAAATGATGCCTACTAATCGCCCTCGGTCGTCTTCGACGGGGACGTGGCGTATGTGCTTCCAGTCCATCACGCTCGCGGCTAAATCTACAAGATCGTCGGGCCTTACCGTGAACAGGTCGGTTGACATGAACTGGCCTACGGTCTGATAGCTCTGCCGCCAATCCTCGGTCTCTTTCAATTCGGCGAGCGGCCAACGGTAAACCGGGACGCCCGCTTTTTGTTGTTCGAGCATCGCAGCCGTAAGCGTGCGATAGCGGATTTCGCGCGTCGCCCGATTGCCCATCCCCGCTAGCGATTCGAGCATCCATTTCGCGCCTGTCCGCTCGCGTGATACGCGCTCTTCGAAGATACCGAGGTAGTGGTCTATGTCCTCAGTTTCGATGCCCGATTGCTTGAGTCCTTCGCGCGCAAGGGGGAGAAGGTGATCGAGTATCAGAGCGGTCGCCGCGTAGCTGTGCCCGCCTACCCATGTGAATTGCGCTTTCAGGCCGTGACGCGCGGCGGCAAAGAAATTGTCTTTCGCATCGTCGAAGGCCATCACGCCATCGACCTCTCCGTACTCGTCCCTGAGCGATGACATCAGCCCGATGAAGAACGCGGCGTTCGCCATCTCATCAAGCGTCGTAGGGCCCGAAGGCAGGGCGCGGTTTTCTATCCTGAGATGCGGGCGGCCGTCGCTTATGCCATAGCACGGCCGGTTCCATCGCCAGACCGTGCCGTTGTGAAGGCGCAGGGCCGCAAGTCCAGGCGCTTCGCCGCGCGCAAGCACTTCCATAGGGTCTTCGTCCAGTTGCTTCGACAGGATGACTCGAAAGCGCGCTATGTCTTCGCGAAAGATTTCAAGCACTGACGACTTGAGCCAGCCGTCTCCGAATCCAACTCGCGTGGGGCGGCCTCGCGCTTGATGCGTGTTCGAGCGTTCGTCTACCGAATGCTGGAAGAGCGCCACTCGCGTCTCGCTCCAGAGCCTGTGACCTAAGAGCACGGGCGAATTGACGGACGCCGCGAGCAACGGGGCCGTTATCAATTGAGCGAGGTTGTAGAGCGGCACGAATTCATCCGGGCCGACCTGAAGATGCACCTGAAAACTCGTGTTGCAGGATTCGAGCATGGAGTTATCGTGCGAGACCTGAAGCTCGTCAAGCCCTTTGATGTGTATGTAGAACTCGCCTCCGCGCAACTCTGTGAGCGCGCGGTCGAGTTCGCGGTAGCGCGGGCCGGGCGTCATGTTGTCGAGTCCGAGGTCCGCCAGGCGCAAGGTCGGCAGGATGCCCGTAAGCAATACGTCCGCCCCGAAAGAGTTCGCCGCTTTGCGCACGGAGCTTATGATCTCTTCAAGCTCCTCTTCCATGCGGTGAAGGCATCGGCCTTCGAGGAGTTGAGGTGAGAGGTTGGCTTCGAGATTGAATTGAGCTATCTCTGTGGTGAGGCGCGGGTCGTTTACTTCTTTGAGGACTTGAAGGACTACGGGAGCGGGGCGCAGGTTGCGGTCTACGAGGAACATCTCCTGCTCTCCGCCTATGCGACGGACCCCCGATTCGAGACGGCCGCTCTCAAGCATATACTCAAGGGCGCGAACGTCTGCCAGAAGCGATTTCATGAAAGCGCCTAGCTGACGACTGTCTGTCCCTTGAGCAATGTCATGTTCGCCCATAATGTTTTCTGTAGCGGCTCGCTCACACCTTCGATCGAAGCGCCCGCGTAAATCAGCCTTGATGGAACGCGGACGAGGCGGATGTTCGAGAAAGAAATCTTTAGACGGATATGATTCGCGCGGGTCCGCTTCGTCCGCGTTCTATTCCGCCAATCTCATAAGTTTCGAATCAGCCTGCGTCAATACAATATAGTCAATTCCCTGAAGGGGCAATATGATTGGAGTCACTTCGGGCCGTGACGGCTGTCACATCCTCTTGCCCGGCTGCTCGATGACGGGGCGTGCTTGCGAAGATGCGTTCGATCAGCGGCCATTCTGCCTTTACAATTTTTTACACGCGAGGCGGGTTTCTCGTCTTCCGCCTGTTATTTCCCGGTGTATACTGTTGAATGTATATGTTCAAGCGACCTGTCTTGAAATTCTCTTCCGGGGCGAAACTCATTGCCTTCGCCGTGGTGGCCGTCATGCTGCCTACGACGGTGCTGTCGGTCATTCAATACCGCTCTCTCGTAGACCTCGAAAGCAAGACCAAAGTCGCCGTTCAGGACAGCATGCGCCGGACCTTGCAGAGGGTGGCGCGCGAGGTCGAGATGGATTTCAGAGGACTCGTAAAAAAATCTTTCGATATAAAGATGGAAGACCTGAAGAACCTCGACCGCATAGAGAACCATTGCGCGGAGATCAGGAAATCTTATCCCCAGGTTGGAAAGATGTTCGTGGTTTCTGAACCTCCCTCCTGCCCTGCGAAGGAATTCGCGATCTTCTGTTCAGTCGAGGGCATAATCCGTATCGAGCAAGCGCAGTTCAATAAAAACCCGATGGTGCGCCAGATGAAAGAGATATACAGTAGCGCCTGGATGATGCAGCATTCGGAGACCATGAAACCCGATATATTCTTCTGGCAATTCACCTGCAAGTCATGCTCTATCAATGAATCCCCTCACTCTCATCACTATGTCTTTTATCCCCGGTTCGAAAAAGGGAATAAAGGATATAAGGAACCGGCCGGGTTTGCAGGCATGTCTCTCGACGATGATTATATAAGGAGTGAGTTCTTCGCCCGCATCATGCCCGAAATGCTAGGCAATCCCGATATAAGAATCGATGGGTCGGATTCGGTTCTTGCCATCTTCGACGAATACAAACGCGAGTTGTACGCCTCTCAGCCCTGGCTGAGAGAGCCTGAGGTGGTCATAGGTTTCGGCCCGGTCTTTCCCCGTTGGAGGCTTGCCATAGGTTACAAGGACAAAACCATCGAATCGCTTGCGCGGGACAATTTTCAAAAGAGCCTTATGATAACGCTCTTCGTGCTCTCTCTCCTGATAGTCGGCATAATACTCACGCTGCGCGCCACGGCCCGCGAGATGCGCCTCGCCCAGGCGAAGTCGACCTTCGTCTCGAACGTCTCACACGAGTTGAAGACGCCGCTCGCGCTCATACGCCTCTTTGCCGAGACGCTCGAACTCGGACGGGTCAAGAGCGATGAAAAAGCGCACGAGTATTATCGCATCATCAATAACGAGAGCCGTCGGCTGACTCAACTCATCAATAACATACTCGACTTTTCGAAGATCGAAGCCAATCGCAAAGAGTACAATATGGTCTCGTCCGACGTTGCCGAGGTGATCGAGGACGTGATTCGCAGTTATGAATATCAGATCACGAACGCGGGCTTCGAGCTCGATACAGACATAGAAGCGGGGCTTCCGCCCGCTCTGATAGACCGCGACGCGCTGTCTCAGGCCGTGCTCAACCTGCTCAACAACGCCGTCAAGTATTCCGAAGATATAAAGAAGATCGCCGTGCGCGTCGGCGCGCGCGACCATCATATCGCTATAGAGGTGGCCGACAGCGGCATAGGCATTCCGCGCTCGGAGCAGAAGAAGATATTTGAAAAGTTCTACAGGGTCAGCGCGGGCCTCGTTCACGATACGAAGGGCAGCGGCCTGGGACTCGCCCTCGTCAAGCATATAGTCGAAGCCCATCGCGGGCAGATACTCGTCGAGAGCGCCCCCGGCAAGGGAAGCCGCTTTACGATTCTGCTTCCCGCAAGCGAGACCGACCGGGCCGCAGACGGAGTGGGATTCGACCGAGGAGGGTATACGGTTGCAGAAGGTGCTAATAATTGAAGACGAGCCGGATATGGTTCTGGGGCTTCAGGACAATTTCGAATATGAAGGCTACGAAGTGATCGTGGCGCGCGACGGCAAGGCCGGAATGGCGCGCGCGCTAGCGGATAAGCCCGACCTCATTCTGCTCGACATCATGCTGCCCCGAATGAGCGGCCTCGACGTGTGCCGCCATCTCAGGCGCAACGGGGTCGAAGCGCCCGTCATAATGTTGACGGCGCGCGGACAGGAGATAGATAAAATCATAGGGCTTGAAGTGGGGGCCGACGACTACGTGACCAAGCCCTTCAGCATAAAGGAACTGCTCGCGCGGGTGCGCGCACATCTCAGGCGCGCTTCGAAGCAGGTCGCCGAAATAGAAACCTACAGGCTCGGAGATATAGAACTGAACTTCAAGCACTATCAGGCTGCAAAGGAAGGCAAACCGCTTGAGATGTCGCCGCGCGAGTTCGAGATACTGAAATACTTCATACAACACAAGGGCGAGGCCATAACGCGCGAGCGATTGCTCGACGACGTTTGGGGCTATGATTGTTTCCCCATCACCCGGACTGTCGATAATCACATAGCGAAACTCAGACAGAAGATAGAACCTGTGCCCGCAGAACCCCAGTACATAATCACGATACATCGTGTCGGGTACAAGTTCCTGGGTTGATTAGCCAAAAGGGATGAAACTCGTATGCGAGATCCTGATGCCGACAGGCGATATCGCTTGTCGGCATCAATCTTTTATTCGTGGTTTTAAGTAAAGATGATCGCTCGTCCTCACTTGATGACCTTTGCCGTGAGCACGAGTATCATCGCTTTATCTTTCAGGCTCGCGGTCCCCACGACAACCTTCTCGCCATCCCGCGCGTTGAGCGAAGTTTGAATGGAGGCAGTGCCAATCTGTTTGGGATAGCCCTCTATTCTAAAGCTCAAATAATCCACCTCGGTCGTCACCCCCCCTGAAGGTGTAGATGTAGTTGACAGATCGCGTATGCCGTATTCGTAATGGACATCGGAGGCCGCCTGAACCAGAGGCGTTTGCAATTGCGCATTGCCTTCCCCGTGAATGCCGCGCGTTCCGTCCTTTATGCGTTGCAGTATGGATGTAGCAAGGTAATAGCTCTTGTAGTTGAGCGTTCCCTGCAACTGCTTGACCACATCGCTCAACTCAGCCGGATACTGATTGGCGGCTCCTTCTATGTTGGAGGCTATCAATACGTGCATACGCAACTCGATATTGGGCTGAGGCGATTGCGGCATGTCGAGCCGTTTGAGGGCTTCTTCCATCACCGCGATGTTTTCAGGAAAGTCGCGCACTGTGATGGTTTTGAATGAGCTTTCAAACCTGATCGTGGCCCCTTTGAAACCGCTGCCGAGAGGGGCGAGCGCGCGAACCAGAGCGCCCGGATCGCGGTGCTTGACATCGAAAATCTTGCCCTTGAACCCTTTCTCTTCCACGTACTCCGGGGCGGGTCGGGAAGCCGGAGCATCGGCTTTAGGGGTTGACCTTGGTTGCTGGCCGGGCGGCGCAGTATCGGCTGATGTGGCCTGCTGACCGGACAGTGCCTTAGAGGGCATAGCGGGCCGGGTTTGTCGGCCGGGCGGCGGGGTGTCGGCTTGAGGGATTGATTGGGACTGTCGGCCGAACGCGACCGTTACGAGCGATGCTGTCAGAATGAACGCTGTCAAGATTCTCTTTCTTACTCTAAACATATAACCTCCTGTATGGTATTCGTAATCGGTGATGCGTGATGCGTGATAGGGTGCGATTGAGTGATTGAATGGAGTGGCTCCCCCGCTCCTCTGCTCCCCTGCTCCCCTGCTTCTTTCAGATCGACTTTTTTAGTGGCAAACCAGATTATCCGTATGTTCGGGTCGCTGGTTTGAATCTCTATTCTCAAAGTGTTTTCAGGACGTGTCACCTCCTCAATCATCGCGCTCTCGCGCTCCATCTCCGTCACCTCTTCGGGTTCTAAGGCGATTGTTTGTTCCATTGCCGGGTCCGGCTCCATCGCCTCTTCAGGTTGAAAGGCGATGATGCCTTCAACCTCTATATCCGGTACGGCTGTAGCCCTGCGCCGCAATTTGTTGTGCCCTGAAGTCTTCGGTTTATTGTCCGCTTCGTTGCGGGCGATATTGCGGCCTTCAACCTTGTTTTCATCTTCAATCGCTCTTTCGGGCGGCGGGGTTTTCTCTTTCTGCTCTTCATTCGCAATGACAGACTCCCGCGCGCTTTCAGCGTTGTTGCGCGATATATAAAAAGCGAGGCCTCCGAAAACGATAAACAGTGCGATGGCTGCGAGCGCAGGTTTCCAGTTTGCAGCTACGAAGCGAAAAAACGAGGGATGCGACTCGGCTCTTTCGATCTCGCCTGACACAGCGCGCCTTACGCTATCAAAGAGTGCATCGTCGAATTCGGGCGGTGCGTGCATACGCAGTGCGCGCTGGCTGTCGAGATATTCTTCAGTCAAAAGACTGCAACTCTCGCAATCGTTCAGATGCGATAGAACGGCATCGGCTTTACGCCCTTCGATGTCGCCTTCGACGTAAAGAGGTATGAGTTTTTCAATGCGCCTGCAATTCATAATTTCACCCCTGTCGCCTCCGTTCGAGAATGCGGTCCCGAAACCGTTTTATCTTCGCGCGAGCGGAGCTTATCTGCGACCTCACGGTCGTCTGGCTCGAACCTAGTATCCGCGCAACCTCTTCGGTAGTCAGCCCTTCGAGGTCTCTGAGCACCAGGGCTTGCCGCTCTTTGAGAGAGAGCGTCTCAAGCGCGCGGGCTATTATGGCTTTCTCCTGAGATTCGATGGCCTCCGCCTCAACATCAACTTCGCTTCTGAGAGAGAAGATTTCTCCCGACTCGCGCTCCGCTTCATAAGAAGCGAACGACCGATTACGATTTCGCTTCCTCGCCATGTCGCGGCAGACGTTTACGACTATTCGATGGAGCCAGGCGGCGAAGTCCTCATCCTGTTTGAAGCTGTTCAAATACCTGTAGACCCTCAAGAACGCTTCCTGAGAAGCGTCGCGCGCGTCTTCTTCGTTGCCCAGCATGCGCCACGCGGTTGAGACGACTTTGCGCTGATAACAGATCATTATCTGATCGAAGGCCGCGCGGTCGCCCGCCCTTGCGCGCTCGATCAAGATGGCGAGGGACGATTCTTTCGCCAGACTCTTTCTCAGGCTCAAGTTGTCGGTCATTCGAAGCGTCCGGGCGACCTCACTCATCATTCTTCATCCTTTTTGCTTCTCCATTTATAACTACACGCGCGGGCGGGAAAACGTTGAGATTTTTTTGATCTTTTATTTTTGAGAATATCTTTTCAAGCCTTATTCCGGCAGTTCGTCTTGTCGCACGTGAGAATCGAACCTGTCACGCATCACGCGCCACTTATCTATTCGGGAAATCCGATGCGCCTCAGCAAATCATCGAATCGAGGATCCGCACGGAGAGGGTCCAGAGCCGGGTCCACTTTGATGGAGATCAGAGATGGGTCACCCTCTTCGAAGGCTCGCTCAAGCCATTCGAAGGCACGGTCCTTATCGCCTACGGCCGCATAGAGTGTGGCAAAGCCGTAAGGAGCCAGGCTTCTTTGCTTTGCGGTCTCAAGCCTCCGGTTCAATCTCCACCTCTTGACGATCTTTATACCTTCCGCCCCGCTGGCTCCCGCAATCGCCGAAAGCACTTCCGGGCTTGCTCCCAAATCCGCAATCTCCCTGCGAGCTATTTCGAGCGCCTCCGCGTACATCCCTTTGTAATAATAAGCATGTTCGAGACAGGCATGGGCCGAGCCGAAATCCGGCTCAAGCTCAAGAGTTCTTTTTATCTGCGCGATGGCTTCATCATAGAGGCGCGCGCGCAGGTATACCCATCCCACATCCGAGTTTGCAAGCGGCGATAGAGGGTCGAGTTCCTGCGCGCGTTTTATCTCCGCAATCCCTTCGTCGAATCGTCCCATAGCCACTAGAAACCATGCATAATCGTGATGGGCCGGGCCATAGCTAGGGTTGAGCGCAATCGCCCGCTTGAACTCTCTTTCGGCTTCCGGCCAGTCCCATTCGAACCATAGCTTCACGGACCCAAGCGCCGCGTGCGCTTCGGCCATCGTATCGTCAATCTCCAATGCTTTGAGCGCCGTCTCTTTTGCATTAGGGAACGCTTCCAGCGGAGAGAGACGGTGCGTTATTCCCAGGAGGCGATAGCAGTCCGATAGTCCCGCATAAGCCAACCCGTAGCTCGGATCTTTTTCCACGGCTTGCTCGAAGTAAGCGATACTCTTTTTTAGATTCTCCGCGCCCCCCTTGTTCCACAGATAGCGACCTTTCAGGTAAGCGTCATAAGCTTCGGGCTGGCGTGTGGAGCCTGACAGCAGCTTCGAACTATGAGCCGGGAGCAATTCGAAAGCGAGCGAGCGCGCCACTCGCTCGGCGACCTCGCTCTGAATCTTCAGCAGGTTCTGATTGCTGCGTTCATAAGTCTCGGACCACAGGTGCGTCTGGTCGCTCACCTGTATCAACTGGACTGTTATTCGAGTCCGGTCGCCTTCGCGGCGCACGCTTCCTTCGATCACGTAAGCGACTCCCAGTTCGCGGCCTATCTGGCGTATGTCCTTGCCCGCTGCTCTATATATCATCGAGGAGGTGCGGGCGATCACGCCGAGGCGTTCGGGCTGCAATCGCCCAAGCTCGGCTATCATCTCTTCGGTCAATCCATCGCTGAAATAATCCTGTTCCGAGTCGCCTGTCAAATTCTCGAAAGGCAGCACGACGAGCATTGCCTTTCCTGCGGGAGGGTTGAAGGGCTTACCGGAACGATTCCATGCGAAATAAAGCGCAGCAATCAATGCAGCCGCGAGGACGATAATCACAATAGCGCGCGGCTGTGTGAGAATCGCTGGCCCGCCGGGTGCGACCTTTTCCATCTCAGAATCGCGAGCCGGGTCAACGTCCGGTTCCTTTTGCGCATAATCGGGAGTGTGTGCCTCTTCGCGCATAGAATCGGGAATCGAGTCTGCGCCGTTGAGATATTCGACAGGCGCTATGAAACGGTAGCCGCGACGGGGAAGCGTCTCGATAAAGCGAGGCGCTTGCGCGTTATCGCCGAGGGCTGCGCGGACCCGCTTGACGCAGAAGTTGAGACCGTGCTCGAAATCGACGAAGGTTTCGCCTTCCCAGATTTGCTGTTGAATCTCTTCGCGTGTGACAAGCTCTCCTGCATGTGTGGCGAGCAGCACGAGCACCTTGAAGGGCTGCGGCTGCAATTTGACGAGCGTTCCGGCCTTGCGCAGTTCGCCGCTCTTGAGCGCCAGTTCGAAGTCCTCGAACCGGATCAGCGACTCTTGGGAGATTTTTGCCCGCATAGCAATCACTCGATTCCCGAAACCGGCCGGGCGATAAATGTCGGCCGCCTGACCGTCTGAATCCAG
>JAKEHD010000139.1 GCA_022615215.1 Blastocatellia bacterium | reverse complement strand
GAAAAGTGGAAGGCGCAGGGCCTTCTACAGAGCCCTGTATCCGGTTCATCCTTCATCCCTCATCCCTCATCCTTCCAAACGCCCCTGCACAGTCAGCCATCGGCTATGCGTCTTCAGCTATCCGTCTTCAGCTATCAGCATTAATAGCTGACTACCGACCGCTGACGGCTGAAAGCTGATGGCTGACGGCTGTATGTCCCCGCTTCGGCCGGCGCTTTACTCCGGCCCATGATTTACAATGCTGCTGACTCGCTCTTACTGAGAAGGAATCCCCTCCCTTATGGTCGGGGTACTGAAAACGCGCTCGCGTACTGAGAATCCCCTCCCTTATGGTCGGGGTACTGAAAACGCGAGGCGGATTTCAAATCTTACCCGTGCCGTTTCCGTAGCACGAACCTGTAAAAATCTCATCAGGCCACACATGTGACGGCCATAAGCCAACGGTTCGAATCCCGTGGCCTGCCCTTTGCGCGTGGCCAATTAATCAACATATTCACTTTCGGTGCAAATCTCTTCAATCGCCCGCGGAAGATAAGGCAAAAGAGAAGATCAACCACAGTGGAAGGCAGAAGCCCTAGATATAAGGAAATCTTCCTTCTACAGACACAGATAACACAGGCCGCCCATGTCACCGGCTGTGCTTTTATCCGTGAAATCTGTGTAATCTGTGGTCAAAGCGACTCCGTACTTTTTCCTTTTACCCTTTACCTTATTTCCTTATATAGGCACAGCCGCCGCACGCGCGAACTGAGCAAGAGCACCTGTTCATCAGTCAGGCCGTAGACAGCCGCTACGACCTCAGTCGGTTTCACACTTCCACCGGGCGAAATTTCGGTCACTATACGCAGATGGCCGCTTTCCGAATCGACCTGCAAATCGCTCGTATAGCGCCGCACATCCATCTTCTTGCGTTTGCCTTTGCGCACGCGCTCGATCAAACACTCATCGCGCGCCATGAACTCACCGGCAAGCCGCTCGTGAATCTCTTTATAGGTCAATCCTTGAAACTCGTCGCGCTCACGGCTGAGACTTGCTAATGCATCGGCCATCTCCGGCGCGTCGAGGGGCAGGCTGTAAAGAGCCCTGTCGATCTCTTTGATTATAGATCGCGCGTTTTCCGATAGCCGTTCGAGCGACTCGAACCGGAATCCTTCGGGCAATACAGCGTTTATGCGGTCGAGGAAATCTCGCTCCTCTAGTTCGTCGGGCGTGTCGAAATCCATCAACTCGCGCTCGCCCACAAGCCCGACCGGTAGCGCCGGTCCATACTGAATGAGCGGCATGGGATGAAAGCCCTGGCTGTAGCCGAGCCGGATTTGCGCCCGCCGGAACGCTCGCGGGAGCGCCCTCGTCAAATCCAGATGCGAAAGGTATTTCACCTCTTCCCCTTTCGCGAACACCGCGCGATAGCGGTACATAGTGGTCGGGGGTCGGGGATCAGTCTCCGCGTCCCCGCGTCCCCGCGTCCCCGCGTCTCCGCGGCCTTGCAACTCGACGAGCGGTCCTTCGATCAATTGATTCTCAATGGGCGCGATACGTTCTTTGTATGTGCGAACTTCTTTGTGCAGGGCGACCGCCTGTTCAAGGTGTCGGCGCGACAGCGTGAGGTCGCATTCCAGTCCGCAGTTGTAGCAGAGCAGCGGGCGCGAAGCCACGCGCTCGAAATCTTCGTGCGAGGGGGCGATGGCCGTAGGGCGGCCGTCTATTATCTCGATGGGCAATTCGCACGGCGGCGAAATTTTGGCCTTTATACCCTTTATGTATTCGCGCGCGTTGAACTCGCGCTTCACGAGCGTATCGATGTGGTCCCACGGCAATTGAACGAGAGGCGCTGACGGCTTGTCGAATTCCTTGACCGGAAACTCTGCGAGGTAGGGCGCTATCGGGATGCCCTCCTCTTCGAATGCTTTCATCCATTTATCGAAGTCGAAGTGTTCGGTCCAGCCGTCGAACCTGCACCCGCTGCGCCAGGCGCGCTCTATGACGCGGCAGAGCCTGCGGTCGCCGCGCGAGATTATCCCTTCGAGCAGCGATGTTTCCGCGTGATGGACCTTCACGTCTATTCGGTAACGGCGGCCCATGTCTTTCAACATCCACTGCTTGCGCTTTATGGATTCTACGTCTTCCTGCTTGCACCACTGAAAAGGCGTGTGCGGCTTGGGCACGAAATAGGAGGCCGAGCAAGTCACCCTCACATGTTTTTTGAACTGATGTTTGCCAAGCTCGCGCACCTTTCGTCCGAGTTCGGCTATACCGGCCACGTCTTCATCGGTCTCGGTCGGCAGTCCTATCATGAAGTACATCTTCATCCCCGACCAGCCTTCCGAGAAGGCCACAGTGCAGGAGTTTATCACGTCGCTTTCAGTGATGTTCTTGTTTATCACGTCTCTCATGCGCTGAGTGCCTGCTTCGGGAGCTATTGTAAACCCCGTCTTGCGGACGCGAGCTATCTCTCTTGCGAGCGATTCTGAAATGCCCGACGCCCTGAGCGATGATACCGAGAAGCTCACCTTGCGCCGTTCGAGTTCTTCGCCGAGCAGTTTCACGAGCGGCTCAAGGCAGGTGTAATCGGCCGTAGATAACGATGTGAGGCTCGTCTCGTCATAGCCGCCTTTTTCGATGCCGTCGAGAATGGTGTTGACTATCTCTTTCGGGTCGCGCTCGCGCACGGGCCTGTATATGGTGCCCGCCTGACAGAATCGGCAGCCGTCTACGCATCCCCGCGCTATTTCTATCGACACGCGGTCATGCACGGCTTCTATAGACGGAACGGGCGAATCCGAAGGGAAGGGAAATTGTTTCAGGTCGGCCACGACGCGCCGCCTCACGGGAAACGGTATGTCGGTCTCTTCGGGCGGGTCTACGACCAGCAGGCCGTGATGCGGACTCACGGATGTCTTATAAAGCGAAGGCACATACATGCCTTCTATCTGCGCTATGCGGCGCAGCGCCTGCTCGCGCGAGAGACCCGAATCTTTCAACTCCATGTAGCGCGAGACCAGTTCCGGGAAAGCCTCTTCGCCGTCGCCTATGACGATGACATCTATGAAATCGGCTATAGGTTCCGACGAATAGACGGTCGGCCCGCCCGCTATCACGAGCGGGTCGTCGAGCGTGCGCTCACGTGTGCGCAGGGGGATGCGGCCCAGGTCGAGCATCGTCAGCACGTTCGTATAGGTCAGTTCGTATTGGAGCGAAAATCCCACTATGTCGAAATGATTCAGAGGCGTATAGCTTTCGAGCGAGAGCAGAGGGATGTCGCGCTCTCTCAGTCTCGCTTCCATATCGGGCCAGGGCGCATAGACGCGCTCGGCGGCCCAGCCTTCGCGGCGGTTCAGCAGGCCGTAGAGTATCTTCAACCCCAGGTGGCTCATGCCTATTTCATAAGTGTCGGGGAAACAGAGAGCTATGCGAGTATGGATTTCAGAAGCAGGTTTACGGACAGCGTTCCACTCGCCGCCCACATATCGCGCAGGTTTTTCTACAGTCGGAAGTATCGAGTCGAGAACTGCCCGGTAATCAATCGTTCGTTTCATCACACTCAGTCATTTCGCCGGGGCATTTAAAATAATTTAGATACCATCGGCTTTAGCCGTATGGAGTTTCAGTTTTTGCCTAATTTAGATACCATCGGCTTTAGCCCGCTGTGAGGTTCGGTTTTTGCCTGATTCAACGCAACAGTCCATCAATTGACGAACCTCTTGAGCCGCACGCTCAGGGCGAGACCTACACCCGCAAACATGGCCATTATGGCCGTGCCTCCGTAGCTCATAAGAGGCAGTGGTATTCCCATTATCGGCAAAAGTCCGACCACCATCCCCAGGCTACAGGCTATATGAAAGGTTATGAGCGCGACAAATCCCATGACGGTCATCGCGCCTGCCCGGTCGCGTGCGGAACGTGCTACGGCAATCAGTCGCCAGATCAAGACGACGTAGAGCAACATCATCAGCAATATGCCGAGAAAGCCCATCTCTTCGGCAATGACGGCGGCTATGAAATCCGAATAGGCGAAAGGCAGAAACCCCAGCTTGCCTTGCGTGCCTTCTCCTATTCCCTTGCCCATGACGCCGCCTGAGCCAACCGCGATCATGGATTGAATCGTCTGGTAGCCGTAACCGCGCGGGTCCGCCTTCTCCGGCTCCCAGATGACCATCAATCGTTCCTTCTGATATTCCTTCAGGTGCGGATAGACGGCTATGAGTCCGACGACTACTGCTATGACTCCCGCGATCAAAAAGGTTTTTCGCATGCCGCCCAGGAAGTAAAAGGCTCCGAGTATCGCCCCGAAAGTGAGCATAGTGCCGGTGTCATTTTCAAGCTGTATCAGTATTATAGGGGGCAGGGCTATGGCGGCCATAAGGGCTATGTCTCTGAGCGAGAGCGGCCCGCTCCGCGACTGGGCCAGGTAGCGCGCAAGCATGAGAATGGTTGCAACCTTTGCGAACTCGCTCGGCTGAAGGCTGAAGCCCCCTATACGCAGCCACGCCTGATTGCCGTTGACCTCTGTTCCGAGAGGGGTCAAAACCAGTATCAGCAGGATGATGACTGCGCCGTAGAAGAAGGGCGCGAAGGTCATTATTATCTTCCGGTAATCGGTACACATCACGACGCCCGCGATAACGAGACCTATGACGAGAGAGACTATCTGTTTCGTCACGAAATCGCTGTCGGGCGCGGTGCTGTAAATTCCCAGGCATCCGAAAGCGGTCAGCGCCACCGGCGACAAAACCAGCAACCAGTCAACATCTCTGAAAGTCTTTCGCTTGAGTTCGACCATGACTATTTACAAAACCCGCGATCTCAGGGCACCAGCCGGAAATACTCCGATGACCCCGGCAATTCTATCACACGCCCACGCATACCTTAAAGCTCGGCAGCGCAAAGTAAGAGTTCAGAGTTCGCGCAAAGAGCGTGCCAGGGTGTGGTTCCCATAATCCTCCCAACGGAAGTTGGGAGATCGTTAAAGTCCAGCCTACAATCGAAGGGCTTCTTTCTTTCTTGAATCCTCCCAACGGAAGTTGAACTAAGCGCTACGCGCAGGCTCGCTTTGCAG
>JAKEHD010000754.1 GCA_022615215.1 Blastocatellia bacterium | reverse complement strand
CTCTCGATGAAAAGTGTCAATTCATGCCGCGCAGAGTATAGCACGGATATCTGTGAAATCTGTGGTTGATCTTCTGACCACCGAAGGGGGAATTATGGCTAACAAATATGTAGGACAGAGAGTGAAGCGCACCGAAGACCCGCGTTTGATACAGGGTCTCGGCCATTACGTTGACGACATCAAGCTGCCCGATACGCTCTACGTCGCATTCCTGCGCTCGATGTACGCGCACGCGCGCATCAACAGCATCGATACGAGCCAGGCCGCCAAATCTCCGGGAGTGGTCGCCGTCTATACAGGGAAGGATGTCGCCGACAAGGTCGGTCCCGTACCCTGCGCGGCTGCCCTGCCCGGACTCAAGGTGCCGGATTATCGCGTGCTTGCGACCGACCACGCGGTCTTCGTCGGCCAGCCCATTGCCGCAGTCGTCGCAACAGACCGCTATGCGGCGCGCGATGCCGTCGATTTAATAACGGTCGATTACGAAGAGCTTCCGGCGGTCGTCGACGTGGAAGAGGCCGCAAAAGGCGGTCCCGTAATCTATGAAGAGTACGGCGACAACATCGCCTACAAGCTCACTTCGGGCGAAGGCGATATAGACGCGGCGCTCGCCTCAGCCGATCACATCATCAAGCAACGCATAATGCACAGCCGGCTCGCGCCCATCGCCATGGAGCCGCGCGGAGTGCTTGCGCGCTACTTTCCGGGCGAACAGGAACTCACGGTCTGGTCCTCGACTCAGATACCTCACCTGCTCCGCACTCAACTCGCGATCATGATCGGCATACCTGAAAACAAGCTGCGAGTTATCACGCCGGAAGTCGGCGGCGGGTTCGGCTCCAAACTCAACGTCTACGCCGAAGAAGCATTGCTTGGGTGGATATCCATGCAACTCTCGAAGCCCGTCAAGTGGATCGAGACCCGGCGCGAAAACATACTGGCGACCATTCACGGGCGCGGCCAGGTCGGCTACGTAGAGATCGGCTGCAAAATCGACGGCACAATAACCGGGTTCCGCTACAATGTATTTGCGGACATGGGTGCCTATCATCAGTTGCTCACTCCCGCCATCCCCACGCTCACGGGGCTTATGCTGTCGGGCAGCTACAGGATTCCCGCTATTCAGATGAACGTGACGGGCGTCTTCACAAACAAGATGGCGACCGACGCATACAGGGGCGCGGGCCGTCCCGAAGCCACTTATGTCATCGAACGCGCTGTCGACCTCATAGCCGCAGAACTCGGCCTCGACCCGGTAGAGGTGCGGCGCAAGAACTTCCCCGCTCCCGATGAGTTTCCCTTCAAGACCGCTACGGGCCTCTTCTATGACAGCGGCAATTACGAAGGCGCGCTCTCGAAGGCGTTGGAGATGGCCGACTACAGCAAGCTGCGCGAGGACCAGAAGAAAGCTCGCGACGAAGGCAAGATCATCGGCATAGGCGTTTCCACTTACGTAGAGATATGCGCCATCGGTCCATCGCAGGCCACGCCAGCGGGCGGATGGGAGAGCGCGACCGTGAGAATAGAGCCTACGGGCAAAGTGACCGTGCTGACAGGCGCTTCGCCTCACGGTCAGGGGCAGGAGACCTCGTTCGCTCAGATAGTGGCCGACGAATTAGGCGTTGATCTGAATGACATAGCCGTCATACACGGCGACACGTCTATCGTTCAATACGGCATAGGGACGTTCGGAAGCCGGGCGACTGCCATCGGCGGCACGGCGGTCTTCATGGCCGTCGAGAAGCTCAAAGAGAAAGCGAAACAGATCGCGGCCCACATGCTCGCAACCGTGCCGGAGAGTGTCGTCTTCAACGAAGGCCGCTTCTCGAAAGAGGCCGCTGCGGCGGCTGCGGCCGAAGAGACATCCACGGGCGGAGCGCCCGCCGCCTCAGACGGCAAGAGTCTGACCATACAGGAGATCGCGCTCGCGGCCCATCTCGCCCGACAGATTCCGCCCGGCATGGAACCTGGGCTTTCGGCCACGCACTTCTTCGAGCCTTCGAATTTCACATTCCCCTTCGGCACTCACATAGCGGTCGTCGAGATAGACCGCGAGACGGGAGACGTGAAATTCCTGCGCTACATCGCCGTGGATGATTGCGGCAAGGTGATAAATCCGATGCTGGTCGAGGGGCAGATACACGGCGGTATCGTGCAATCGATAGGGCAGGCGCTCTACGAAGAGGTCGTGCATGACGAGCAGGGCCAGGTCTTGACGGGCACGCTGATGGATTACGCTGTGCCGAAGGCCGCGCATTGTCCCAGGTTCGAACTCGAACGCACGGAGACACCTTCGCCGGTCAATCCGCTCGGCGTAAAGGGTGTGGGCGAGGCCGGAACCATCGGCGCTACGCCCGCTATAGTCGGCGCAATCGTAGACGCGCTCTCGCCCTTTGGCGTGCGCCATCTCGACATGCCTATAAGGCCGGAAGCCGTTTGGCGAATTATCAATCAGCAGCCATAAGCCGTCAGTCCTCAGCCATCAGCCATCAGTCTTCAAGCTGATAGCTGATAGCTGATAGCTGATGGCTGTAGCTGATATTAAGGAGATTTTCAACCATGATCCCGGTACAGTTCGATTATGCTGCTCCCGCGACGCTCGACGAGGCGTTGTCGCTGCTCGCTGAACATAAGGACGATGCGAAGTTACTTGCCGGCGGGCACAGCCTTCTCCCCGCGATGAAGTTGCGGCTCGCCATGCCGCAGATGCTCATCAGTTTAGGCCGTATCAAAGACCTCGCCTACATACGCGAAGAGGATGGGCAGATACGAATCGGCGCGATGACTACGCATCATCAACTCGAATCCTCCGACCGATTGCGCGAGATATGCCCTCTGCTGCCTGAGACCGCCGGCACTATAGGCGACGTTCAGGTCAGAAACCTTGGCACTATCGGCGGAAGCCTCGCGCACGCGGACCCGGCAGCCGATTGGCCCGCCGCGATAATCGCTCTCGGAGCCGAAATTGTGGCTGTGGGCGCGGGCGGCAAGCGGATCATCAAGGCAGACGATTTCTTCGTCGATATGCTCACGACGGCGCTTGATCCGGGCGAGATACTGAGCGAGATTCGCATCCCCGCACCTCAAGGGCGAACGGGACAGGCATACCTGAAAGTGCCGCAACCGGCTTCAGGGTTCGCGGTCGTGGGAGTCGCTGTCAATCTCACGCTCAACGGCGGAGGCGCGTGCGAATCGGCCGGCATAGCCATCACGGGCGTCGCATCGAAAGCCTATCGCGCGAGCGCAGTGGAAGGCGCGATTGCGGGAAACGCGCTCGACGAGCAAACCATCACGGACGCGGCCTCGCATGCTACTGACGGAATCGATGCAAACGGCGACCTCTACGCCTCGGAAGAGTACCGCCGACATCTGGCCCAGGTCTACACCCGCCGCGCCATAGAGACGGCCGCCGCAAGGGTGAAATGAAAATCGAGGGCACACATGAATTGCGCGCCAGCCGCGAGCGTGTCTATCAGGCGTTGATCGACCCGGAAGTTTTGAAGCGCGCCATCCCCGGCTGTGAGCGATTGGAGAAGACCGACGAGGATACTTATTCGGCCACGCTGAAGGCGGGTGTGGGTTCGATAAAAGGCATCTTTACCGGCAACGTCCGCCTCGAAGATATGCGCCCGCCCTCGCACTATCGCCTTGTGATCGAGGCACGAGGCCAGCCCGGATTCCTCAAGGGAGAAGGCGACCTCGACCTCGAAGAACGCGACGGAATAACGGTAGTCAGTTACAGCGGAGATGTTAAGATAGGCGGCACGATTGCGGGCGTCGGCCAGCGAATGATTCAGGGTTCGGCCAAGATGATGGCCTCACAGTTCTTCACTGCCATAGAAGCCGAAGCCCAGACCGAAGCGCACGAAGCGCCTCCCAAACATGGCTTTTTTCGAACAGCCCTGAGATGGCTCTCAGGGCGGCTGCGAAGACTGTTCCGTGCGAGGTCTCAAAAGACGAACTCGTAGATTATAATGAAGAGACAGGCTGAAAAATTATGGAAGCCATAAAACAGACCGTCATCGTACCGGCCACACGCGAGTTGTGCATACAACTGCCTGAAGCGGCAATAGCGCACGAAGAAGCGGAAGTGATAGTGCTATTCAAATCGAGGCGCGACGATTTCGGCGAAAAGATAGAAGCGATACGTCAGGCGGCGAACGATGAAATATTTCTGGAGGTAGCTCAGGATTTCGAATATTCAGACAGGGATGAGAGTGGTTTATGAACGTCCCCCGATGGAGTGTTTGGCTTGCCGACCTGGATCCTGTCGTTGGCTCGGAGCAAGGTAAAACGCGCCCGGTGCTGATTATAAGAGAAGACCAAATCAATGCCATACTGCCGGTGGTCAATGTGCTGCCTCTCACATCGCGCAAAGCAAATCGCAAGATATACTGCGCGCGGGATGAAATGACAATTTTGAACGGAGATACCATCGGCTTCCGCCCGCTGGAGTTTCAGTTTTTACCTAAAAGATTAGCCCGCTGTG
>JAKEHD010000014.1 GCA_022615215.1 Blastocatellia bacterium | reverse complement strand
TGTTCACAAAGACCTTCGCGCCGCCGGATTATTCGCGGCGAGTCGGCCCTCTCAATAAAGCTCTAGCTATTTTTACCTCATCTTTGCCAAAGTGGCAGCAAACGAATGCAAGGCAAAAGGAAAAAGCAGGCGGTCGTTTTTGCCTTTTGCCTTTTGCCTTTTTCCTTGATAATAGATGCTCTATCACGCCATCAAGGAGATGTTATGAATCGCCGACTTTGCTTCGTACTTATGCCTTTCGGCAAAAAGCCCGATGCCGCCGGATCGATGGTAGACTTCGACGCGGTATACAGTGACCTTATAGCTCCGGCCATTGAGGAAGCAGGTCTCGAACCGCTACGCGCCGATGAAGAGATGGCGGGCGGGATCATTCACAAGCCCATGTTCGAGCGGCTGATCCTGTGCGAGTTCGCCGTAGCGGACCTGACGACGGCGAACGCCAATGTTTTTTACGAGCTTGGAGTGAGGCATGCCGTGCATCCCTGGAACAGCGTGTTGTTGTTTGCCGAAGGCGGACGCCTTCCATTTGACGTAGCCCCTCTGCGCGCCGTGCCGTACAGGTTGGCTCCCGACGGCTCCCCGACGGATGTGGCAACCGTTAAAAAAATACTTGTCGAGCGACTCAGTGAATCGAGTAACCGGGGAGATACGGACAGTCCTATTTTTCAACTGGTCGAAGGATTTCCCGATATAGATCACACCAAAACGGACGTGTTCCGGGACCGCGTGCGATACTCGGCTGAGATCAAGGAGCGGCTGGCCTCGGCGCGAAAAGAAGGCGTTGAGGCGCTTCGCGCTGTCGAGCGGGAAATCAGCCCTGTAAAAGATCAGGAAGGAGGCGTTGTTATAGACCTCTTTCTTTCTTACCGGGCGGTGAAGGCCTGGGATGATATGGTAGCGATGGTCGACAAGATGTCGCGTCCGCTTGCCGCGACCGTGATGGTACAGGAACAATTGGCCCTCGCTCTCAATCGGGCGGGGGACGGCGAGCGCGCCGAACGTGTGCTCGAAGACCTGTTGAAGAGTCGCGGTCCGAGCAGCGAGACTTGTGCAATACTCGGACGTGTTTACAAGGACCGATGGGAAGCGGCTGCGCGTGGCGGAGACGATGCGCGCGCGCGCGGCCTTCTCGATAAGGCCATCGAAGCCTATCTCAAAGGTTTCGAAGCGGACTGGCGCGATGCTTATCCCGGCATCAACGCGGTCACTCTGATGGAGCTCAACGAGCCGCCTGATCCGAGGCGCACCGACCTCATCCCGGTCGTCTCTTATGCGGTCGACAGACGCATCGCCGCCGGAAAGTCTGATTACTGGGACTATGCGACGAGGCTTGAGCTTGCCGTGTTGGCCGAGGACGAAGGAAAAGCCAGGCGTGCGTTGAGCGATGCGCTGGCAGAGGTGCGTGAGGTATGGGAGCCGGAAACCACAGTCCGCAATCTCCGCCTCATACGTGAAGCGCGGGAGCGCAGACAGAGCGCGGCCTCCTGGATGAATGACATCGAGAACGCCCTGTCGCATCGGACGCAAGGGTAAACCTGTCAGATAGCAGCCTGAAATCGCTCCCTTAAATTCGTGTAATCAAACTGATCTGTAAGGTCATTCAGTCTTCCCGGATGAAGCCCGGAGGTTTGCTGTCGCGCGCGCGGTTTTGAAATCGCCCGCGAGTTGTGTAGTATTGAAGAAGATGATTTCGAGGGATAACATCAACAACTTTTTCGGGAGTAAAAAATGTTGCGCGCGATTGGATGCCTGATTATCACTTTCTGTCTCACACCGGCGCTCTTTCAAAATGCATCGGTTGCCTACCAGCAAAAAGAGGAAAAAGAAGCGAAACCGGCAGTGGTTTACGCCTGTCCCATGCACCCGGAGGTGCAATCCTCTACGCCCGGCAACTGTCCCAAATGCGAGATGAAACTGATCGTCGAAGAGCAGAAGAAAGAAGAAGAGATTCCCGAAGGGGCCGAAGAGTATACCTGCCCCATGCATCCTGAGATACGAACCGCCGCGGCCGGAAAATGTCCCAAGTGCGAAATGAAACTGATGCCCGCAAACCCCGGCATCACGGATGAATTCGATTTGAAATTCGAAGTATCGCCCCGGCCTCCCAAAATGAATGAGAAAGTGCGGTTCCGCTTCACCATATCCAATCCCAAGACGGGAGAGCAGGTGAAACAGTTTGCCGAAATGCACGACAGGCTCTTTCATCTCTTCGTCGTCAGCCAGGACATGAGCGACTTCCAGCACATACACCCCACGATGGAGAAAGACGGGAGCTTCACAATAGAGACGGTGTTGAGGCAGGTGGGGAACTATAAAATCTATTCCGACATTTATCCCGTCGAAGGCGCTCCGCAGGTGATTCAGCGCGATCTTGTGACGGCGGGTTATAAAAGCGATCTCTTCGCCGCCCTGCCGAGCCTCAAGCCTGACACCGTGCTCGCAAAGACGGTCGAAGGCATGAGGGTGACGCCGGAGGAAGCCGGTAATGCGGGAGTCGAAATGGAACTTCTGCCTTCGGGCGATTTCGGCCCGATAAAGGTCGAATTGACGCTCGACCCCGAAGAGGTCATTGCGGGCCGATTCGTCAGCCTCAAATATCATCTGACGGATGCTAAAACCGGAGAGCCTGTTCGTGACCTCGTGCCTTATCTGGGCGCGTGGGGACACACGCTCATACTCAGCGAAGACCAGACCGATTATGTGCATTCGCACCCGGAACAAAACGTCCCCGCCGCGTCAGACCGCAGCAAATCGAGGGGCGGGCCTGATGTCACTTTCGATGCATTGATTCCGCGTCCGGGCGTCTATCGTATATGGACACAGTTCCTGCGGGGCAACAGACTGGCAACCGTCAATTTTACAGTTCGCGCCGAACGATTGCGCTGATGAGCGATTACGCCGGATGATATGCTGGCATCGAGTGTTTACCTGATCGTTTATGTGTTCAGACAAGCAAAAAACCTCGACACGGAGACACGAAGGCACCGCAGATAAAGATTTCTTTCTTGGGTTTTCTCCGTGTCTCCGTGTCTCTGTGGTGAAATCCCATTCCCATTCTGAGCATTTACCTGGATGTGAGAAACTCGATGCGCAAACTGCTCTGATGTATCATTGTCAATTCATGACACGATCACACTGATTCTTGGAGAGAAAATAATGACCTGCAAAATGAGGATTATAAAAACAGGAATAGCGATAACCTGTGTGGCGATGATTTGCATGCTGGCGATAGATGCGGGCGCGCGGGCCGAGCAGGGACGCGCGCCCGATGAAGCGAAAAAACTCAAAAACCCTTTGACCGCCACCAAAGAAAACATCGAAGCCGGGCACGAACTCTATCAGATGAATTGCGTTATCTGTCATGGCGAAGACGGAAAATCTAAAACCCGGATGGCGTCTTCGATGGACCCCAAGCCGCCCGACCTGACCGGCAAAGAAGTTCAGTCAAGGACCGATGGGGAAATCTTCTGGATCATAACCCACGGCACTAAAGAGAGCGTCATGCCCGAATACGGCGCCACGATGAGCGATACCGAAAGATGGCAACTCACTCTCTATGTGAGACGCCTTGCGAAACCCGAATCGAAATGATCGCGCCGGGCGGATGGCCGACCATCCGGCAGAAACGATGAATGCAAAAGCAGCCATCAGCCGTCAGCCGTCAGCCGTCAGTATTATTAGCTGATAGCTGATAGCTGATTAATTCCGCGTTCATCGTTCATCATTCATCGTTTCTATGAGTCGTTCAAAAGGAGATGACCGATGAGAAAGCTTATCGCAGCGGTTGCATTTGCGACCGCTATATGGACTATAGCCTGCGCAAGCGGCGTTGCCGAAAAGGAAGCCGACAAGAAACCGGAGAGCGGTTCTGCGGAAACTTCGAGCGCTTCGGGCAATCAGGGCCGGGGCACGGCTTCGCTCGACCTCGATGGAGGAAAAGTGTCTATAGACTACGGCCGCCCGACACTGAGAGGCAGGGATATACTGTCATTTCTCAGCGCAGGAGAAGAGTGGCGAATGGGGGCCGACAGTGCCACAAAGCTGACCTCGGACCTGAGCCTGAAATTCGGCGATAAAGTCGTTCCAAAAGGTGAGTACGTCCTCGCGGCCTATCGCGTGGAAGAGGAGAAATGGAATCTGCTGATAAAGACGGAAGACGGATCGACCATCGCCCAAGCGCCTATGACTTTCCAGAGAGTAGCAGACTCGGCCGAGCAAATGACGATAATGCTCGAAAAAGCGGAAGGCGGAGGAAAGTTCATGCTTCACTGGGGCACCTTCACGCTGACGGCGAATTTCCAGAAAGCCTGAGCGCAGCGCTCACAGGCGAAGCCGGACGAGCGAGTTTCATGATAGATAAATGACTGATAGGCCGGAAGAGCGTTTGCAGCTTTCCGGCCCCTTTCCCGTCCGGCGGTCGCGCTACTTTTCGGCTTCCTCCATCTTCTTCCTGAGACTGAGCGGCCGCATGTCGGTCCAAACCTCTTCGATATACTTGAGGCATTCAGCCTTCGTGCCGGTCTTTCCCGCGTCCGTCCAGCCCAGAGGATTCTCCCGGTCGGCAGGCCATATAGAATATTGCTCTTCGTGATTTACAACTACTCTGTAGATACTCGTATCTTCTTCCTCATCCCAGACCATAAGGTTTCCTCCTTACCTGTCACTACCTGTTTGAAAATAGATTCACCTGCTATGTCTTCTGTCTTCCGTCACCACCCATGTGAAAACAGATTCAGAGCGCCTCTCATTCCGCACCTCTGATATTTATTGTAAGCTTCGGCAGCGCGCCTTCGAATCTTTTCGCCGCTCTCGTTGAGCGCCCATCCGTCAATGGCCGCTTTCAACACATAAGCTTCGGGGGCCATCAACCCTGTGGTCCATAGAAGCGGGCGCGCGCCCGTCCGGCGCAGCGGGTCGTTGAAATAGCTTTTACTCACGCAGGCGAGTATGACGGCATCGCGCTGGCGGTCGTCCCGCTTTTGCGGATACTGGTCGAGGCTGAAATCCATCAAGCCGTCGTGCCCAACATAAGCTATAAGGTCGGCCCCGCCTCCCGCATATATTGTGGTAGGTTGAGCGCCCGCTTCGACAGCGACGCTTTCCGTACCGCCGCCCGCCGCGAAGTGCAAAAAGTCAATCGTGCTCTGTTTGATCTCTCTTCCGCGATAAGCGTCGGCCACCATGTAGACATCTTTATCCTTGCGTTTGAAGATGACTCGCTCAAGAACCGCGGGTTTTGGGTCTCGCGTGTCCGAAACCATTTTCCAGTCGCTCGCCCTCTTGAAGAAACTCTTCACCCCGTAGCCTGCGCCCCAGTAGAGGTTATTGGCCGGGTCGTCGCCGTTGCCAATCCTCGGCGGCACGGGGACGATTCCCTGGAACTCGTTGTCGCGCAGAGCGACGACGACGTGAATGACCCTCGCGGTGTTTTTCCGCACCACTTCATTCGACGCTTCGCTCCGGCCGGCGTTCGGCTTTGTTTGAGAGTTGCCGGTCGTTGCGGCCTGTTCGGTGTAACCTTTGCAGGCCGTGAAAGCGAGGAGGAAGATTATGATGAAACTCCGCAAGAGCGGACTCGTAAAGAGCGAATCCAACGTACAGTCTGATCTCATGATTTCTGCTCCCTTGTGATTATACGCAGAATATCGGATACCTTACAGGCGGACGGCTGAGATTTTCAGGGCTGTTGCAAAATACCTGGGAGCGCACGCTTCCAGCGTGCCGGGTTTGCGCTAAGGTCGGTTTACAGGAAAATCGGCGTCTCCTCAAGGCATGCAGGCAAGATGCCTGCGCTCCCAGGAAAGCCATTTCTCTTTGTCAAGCTACCTTGCAACAGCCCTGGTGAGATTTTCTGTGCGGGCTTGAAAATGAATGATGTAAGCGATAACTTTCTTGCCATGATAAACGACGCCTCGAACTTTGCGAAAGTTATGATTCCCATCTTGTTTTTGTTGCCTCTCCCTGTCGTATCGTCTTTTTATCAAGAAGGACGGCTCGGCATTTTCGAAGGTCAGACCGATGTTGGGAACGTCGCCAAACCCGGCGCTGCCGCTTACAGGGCTGAAACCCAGACGTTTACTATCGAAGGCTCCGGCGCGAATATGTGGTTCGACAACGACGAATTTCATCTCGTCTGGAAGCGAATGAAGGGAGATTTCATTCTCAGGACCAGAGCACAATTTATCGGCAGAGGCGTCGAGGAGCATAGAAAACTCGGCTGGATCGTTCGCTCCCATCTTAAACCGAATTCCAGGCATGTTAATGCGACGGTGCATGGCGATGGCCTTACGTCCCTGCAATTCAGGAGGTCGGATGGAGGGCCTACCGAAGAGGTGAAATTATCTCTGAAATCGGCGGATATAATTCAACTGGAGAGAAAGGGCGACACATACATTATGTCTGCGGCGCAATCGGGCGACGCCTTCGTGACCGAACAGATTTCGGATGTGGCGCTGGGCGATGAGGTTTATGTCGGCTTGTACGTCTGTTCGCATAATAAGGATGTCGTCGAGAAAGCCGTTTTTCGGGATACGCGGATCATCGTTCCTGCCCGTGAAAACTTCGTGCCCTACAGAGATTATATAGGCAGCAATCTTGAGATACTCGACATTGAAAGCGGGGATCGGAAAATCATCCACCGCTCGCCCGATTCCTTGCAGGCTCCCAACTGGACGCCCGACGGCAAGGCATTGATTTATAACAGCAAGGGCCGACTCTATCGGTTCGATCTGAATTCAGGAATCCCTACCGTCATCGATACGGATTTCGCTACCGGTAACAACAACGATCACGTGCTCTCTTTCGATGGAAAGATGATGGGCATAAGCCATCACAGCAGGGAGGACGGAAACCGCTCGATTATTTATACGCTTCCTGTCGAGGGAGGCAAGCCCCGTAGAATCACTGCGCGCGGGCCTTCCTATCTTCACGGCTGGTCTCCCGATGGCAGGTTTTTGGTCTATACGGGTGAAAGAGAAGGGAAGCTCGATATATACAAAATCTCTGTCGAAGGGGGCGAAGAGATCCGCCTTACGGATGCCGAAGGATTGGATGACGGCGCGGAGTGTACGCCCGACGGCAAGTATATCTACTTCAATTCGAGCCGAAGCGGAAGGATGCAAATCTGGCGTATGAAACCGGACGGGAGCGGCCAGGAACAGGTTACGAACGATGAATATAATAACTGGTTCCCTCACATATCGCCCGATGGCAAATCGATTGTGTTTCTGACCTTCGATAAAGATGTCGCTCCTGATGACCATCCTTTTTACAAGCGCGTATATATCAGGTTGATGGCTTCCGCTGGCGGCAAGGCGAAGGTGATCGCCTACGTGTATGGAGGGCAGGGGACGATAAATGTGCCCTCCTGGTCGCCCGACAGCAAGAAGATAGCATTCGTCAGCAACACCGATACAAGAAAAGAATGAATCAACAAGATTGTTTGTTCCGGCGTGTGTGCGATATGCGGCCCGCGAATCAATGCCAGTAAACGTCTCCGAGCATAAGGCCCACTACGGCGCGGCGGTTCTTCAGACGTGTGTAGGTTTCTGCCGACCGGGTTGCTTCTTCAACCTTCAAGTGATAGGAAAGCACATCGCGGGAAGATGAGTGAAAATCATAAGGCTCTCTGAGAACCACTATGAGCTTTCCCGGCCATTCGCTTCGGTCCAATTTCTCGCGGGCGGACTGTGAAAAAGTATATCCGAAGTCAGCCTTGCTCACAGGTTGTCGCCGCCGCGCCTTTCGCGTGCTGAAGAGTTTCTCGAAAATCCAGAGTTGATTGTACCCGATTTGAATCAGCTCTTGAGCTTCATCGATTATAGAACTTCTACGCGAGCCGTCGAGCAGCAGGCTCCATTTACGGCTGTTCGTGAGGTAAAGAAATATGTGCCCTGCGTCGGCCGTTCCTGACCGGCTGAAAGGAGTCCTGGGCGGATTCACATTGGATGGAAAGTTGCGATAGTAAGGGTCCAGTTTCATCGCGGCCATTATACTATCGCTCTGGCCTGCTTGAATAATCTATGGTCCGGCTCATTCGTACCGAAGAGCTTCCACAGGGTCGAGCCTCGAAGCGCGAACCGCCGGGTACAATCCGAATATCAGCCCGACGCTTGCCGATACGCCGAACGACATCGCGATGGCCGTGCCCGTAACAAACGTGCTCCACTCGGCGTAGAGAGCGACTATGCGCGAGATGCCGAACCCGAAGAGTATGCCCATCACTCCGCCTATGAAGCTGATGGTCAGGGCCTCTACGAGGAACTGTGTCCATATATCGCGACGGCGCGCGCCCACCGCTCGTCGCACACCTATTTCGCGCGTCCGTTCCAGAATGCTCGCAAGCATTATGTTCATTATCCCTATGCCGCCGACGAGCAGCGATATGCTCGCTATGCATATCATCACTATGTTGAATATGTTCTGCGTCTTCTGATTTTGCTCCAACAATTCGAGCGGCACTACTATCGAATAATCTTCCGCCTTGCCGTGAAGGTCAGAGAGCACCTGGCTTATGAGCACCGCGCTCGCCTTCAGCGATTCGATGTTTTTTATGCGGATCGTTATCTCGTCGAGTTCGGTCTCGAACCGTTTGAACTCGAATTTCTTGAGCGCGGTCGTGAGCGGTATGTAGATGTTATTGCTGAAGTCCTGTATCTTGACGCCCTCGAACTCGTCTTTCGCAAGGTTGTGATCGGCAAGCACTCCAACGACCGTGAACCACATCTTGTCTATCTTCAATGAGCGGCCTATGGGAGGATCCTGCCCGAAGAGCTTCTGCTTCACGCGCGAGCCTATGACGCAGTATTGCTCATAGCCCTTTTCGTCCTCTTCGGAAAGAAAGCTCCCCTCGGCAAGGTCGTATTTCGCTAAACGGAAATAAGAGGGCGTCACGCCTATGACGTTCGAGTCGTCGCTCTTGCCCTTGAAGGAGAATACCTGAAAGGTCTTGACGCGCTTACGGGCCGATTGGCCTTCGATATCGGGAGTGACCGCAGAGATCGCCTGCACGTCGCGCAATGAAAGTCCGAGCGAGTTCTCGCGTATCTTCTTGAGGTCTTCGTCTCTGTACTCGCGGTCCCGGACTATGATGTTGCGCAGTCCCATGGTGTCTATGAGTTCGAGGCTTTCGCGCTCCGCGCCCGCTCCTATCGAAAGCATGGCTATCACGGCTCCCACGCCGAATATCATGCCGAGCATCGTGAGGAACGTCCTCAGCTTGTGCATGCGCAGGTTGTTTACGGCAAATAGTAGCTCGCTTATCGCCTTCATGGTTTTTCTACACCGATAGCATGGTGATCAAAGATCACCCGGATTTTTCGTCCTCTGTTTCGCTCGCATCCCGGCGCTTGATGTCGGGAGGATTGAGCGCGATTACCTGTCCGGGTTTGAGACCTTCGGTCACAACGACCTGCGCAAGGTTGCCCTGCCCGAGGCTGACCGCTACAGGCTCGAAACGGCCCGGCCCGTTCTGAACGAAGGCGATGAACCCGGACTCTTTTTTGACGAGCGCGCTGCGCGGGACCGCTATCACCGAATCCATTTGGCCGGCTTTTATACGCGCCTTCAGCTTCACGCCCGGTTTCATCAATTCCTTATCCGTGGTGTCTAGCGCGACGGTGGTCTGAAAGTATTTCACGGGCGAGTCGCGGTCTATCGGCCGCGCGAGTTTGTCTATGCGTTTCACCTTGCCCGTGAACTCGACTCCGGGAAACGGGTCGAGCGTTACTGTGACGGATTGGTCTGCGCGCAATTCTCCCGCGTCTTTTTCAAGCACATAACACTGAGCTTCCATCTTTTCCGGGTTGACGAGGTTGAAGAGCGGCATGCCTACGTAAACCACTCTGCCCGGCATCAGGTTGCTTCCGCCGAAGAAGAATCCCTGAGTGTTGTAGACGACTATGCCGGAAGCGGGCGAGAGCAGTTTCAAAGACGCGAGAGCCTGCTCGGCCTGATTGATCTTTGTGTCGGCCTGACTGCGTTCGAGCAGGAGGATGGCCTCTTCGAGGGAATAGACCTTGCCCTTCAACTCAAGCCTCGCATCGGCGAAGACTATCTTTTTTTCCGTGTACTCTTTGTCCAACTGCCCCTCGATTATCTCCCGCCGCGCGTATATCTGTTCGTCTGTGGGCAGGAATTCGCTGATCTTCTGGAGTTCGAGTTCCGCGATCTTTTTATCCTTGACGACATCGGCCTTATCGACATCGGAAGCCATCTCGCCTTTGCTGAGTCTCTGCCTTGCCCTTTCGAGATCGGAGCGGTGTTCGAGGACTTTGAGGTCGATCTCCGTCGGGTCGAACTCGACGAGCACATCGCCTTTATTCACGCGCTGACCGTCGGGTATGACCCATGCGATATGAAGCCTGCGGACAGGGACGATGGGCACGCTGATGGTTACGGACTCGGACGATTGCAACTCGCCGCCCGCTTGAATATTGATCTCGAAAGGTTTCGACTCGACCGCCATGGTCAGGGGCTGCAAGTCGGAATCATCTTTCGGCAAAGAGCGGTAGCCTGCATATATCGCGCCCGACACAATCACCATAGCGATCAGCAGGGATAAAATCAGACGTATGCGTTTTCGCGGCAATTTCATAAATATTCCTCAGCTATCAGCCGTCAGCCATCAGCCATCAGCTATCAGCTATAAGCTATCAGACCGATGCGTGATGCATGAAAACATGCAGGGTTGCAGGGATGTGGGGGTGCTTTCCCTCTCCCCTGCTCCCCTGCTCCCCTGCTC
>JAKEHD010000753.1 GCA_022615215.1 Blastocatellia bacterium | reverse complement strand
GACAGCGGTATGCGAGGATACTCTTTGTCTATAGCGGCCCCGCTCGCCGCTACAAGGTGCATGCACATCTCTCGGTTGGCGCACACGGGTGCAAGAGAGCAGCGATTGCATATATCGCCGCGCTTGACGACCCATATCTTGCAGGTGGGCGCTCCGAGGTCTGCGGCGACCTGATCGGCGATGAGACTGAGCGCGCGGTCGAGGTTGGTGCCCCGAGCGACCTCATCGAAGATATCCTTTATTCTGTCTTTTCTGGCTGTTGTCATCTCAATATTCGCGGGGGCGAATGGGAGTTTTAATTCTTCTTGCTCTGGCCTGCCACACGTGATTCTAAACCCTGCGTGGATAAGCGTCAATCGTCTTGTTTTATAAGGATGCCGGGCGGAAAAAGAATGTGGAACATCGAGAAACTCGCTTCGCGCTCCGAGGCGACCCCGAAGGCATGCAACTATCAGGGAGATTTCTCAACATAAATATCCCAATTCCCCGATTTGCGTCCTGAGTAAGCTATCTTGGAGCCATCTGGAGACCAGCTTGGTTCCGTGACACGTTCAAAACCTGTCCCCACCCTGCCAATGATTCTGCCCTTTAGATCTATCACATTGATACTTCGTCCTTGCACTGCATCTACCGCAGCAACTGCCAGCCGCTTGCCATCCGGTGACCAGCTTGGGCAGAAATCATGCCCTTGACGATTCGTTATTCGTTCCACTTTCAGGCTGGACTGGTCCAACACATAAATCTCATCATCTTCATCGGCCGTATCCCGCCGAGAGAAGAACGCTATCTGCCGCCCATCCGGTGACCACCGCGCCCACACGTCACGCAATGAGCTAGGCGCTATGGGCCGAACGGCCAAAGTCTCAACATCGATCAAAAAAAGGTCTAGTTTGGACGCTTCGCCCGCCGTAAAAGCTATGTACTTTCCATCGGGCGACCAGGAGGGGAAGAGTTCTTCTCCGGCACGCCTTGTGAGTCGAACCACCTCCGAGCCGTCTGCCTTCATTGTGTAAATCTCCGGGCTGCCATCTCGGTCACTTTGAAAGACGATGGACGTTCCTGTGGGATCCCAGGCCGGCTGGCGATCTGAAGGAGAATCACGAGTAATTTGTCGGAGATCGGTGCCATCGGCGTTTATTGTGTAGATATCCCGGTTTCCGCTCCGGTTGGATTCGAACAGAATTCTCTTTCCATCCGGCGACCAGTTTGGATAACGATCTTCGGCTACATTACGAGTGACGTTTTGGGTTTGTCGAGGATCGGTCGTTGCTGCTATCAGTAGCAACATAAGAGTCATATATAAAATCGGGTGAGTCATTCCTTTTCTACTAGATCCGCCGATGCCTGACAGAGAATATGCCCGGCAGGTCAGGAAAACCGAAAACGTCAATCGAAACTTTCAACGGGCGTTGACGACCTGTGAGGCAACGCCGCCTATGTAGGCCAGTTTGTGGTTCGAGAACCCGATGTCGGCAGCTTCGTAGAGGTCGTTTATCAGGCCGGGACCGTAGCGCGAAAGGAAGTAGTATACGTTCAACTCGCGCTCTTGAAGATTCTTGTTGGGATAGAGGGTCGTGTAAGCGCGCTCGACCTGACGGTATGTTGTATCTTCGCGGTGGGCGCTCGCATGCACGAACCGCGTGCGCAGGTGTTCGAGTTGATAAAATATCTTGGCGCGCGCGCCCTCAAGCGAGGCCGATAGCGTAGAGTCCGTGCGCTTGAGCGATTGATCGAGTTTCTTGAGTTGCTCGGTAAAGAGATGTTCCGTCTCGGCGAAAGTGTTCGCCGTGTCGCGGTCGAGGCTCTGCTCCACCACTTTGGTGACGGCCGGGTGAAGTCCGTCGAAGAAGTCCGACAGCGCGAGACGGTATTTCTTCATTATCTTCTGATGTCGGCCCTCGATGATAGTGAAGCTGGCACGCGGCAGCACGCACGGCTCCTGGCGGCCGAGCGTCTCATAGACGGCGCGAAGCTGCGCGAAGTAGGCGACCTCGGCAGGCCCGCCTATGTAAGCGGCGGTCGGCAGCAGATAGTCCTGAACCGCTGGCCTGAGCGTCACGTTGGGGCTGAAACAATTCGGACATCGCCCGGCAAGCTCGGCCATCTCCTGCCTGTCGAAAGACCTCATAAAGATTTCTTTCTTCTCGCTCCCCTTGAGCCAGAAGCGCCCTTCGCGCTCGACCATGGCTACACGCTTGCCGTCATCCATTATGAAGAGCGGCACCATGTCTTCCGATACATGCACCTGCGCGTGATAACCCGCTTCTTCAAGCTCCCGGCTTCGCTCGACGAGCGCGCGCGCGATCGCGGAGGACTTCTCTATCGCTTGAGAGTAGAGCGGCGCGACCGCCTGCTTCAGCCCTTCGTCGAGCGGGTCGAGCAGTACCACTCCGTAATCTTTAAACAACCGCGCCATGAGTCGCGCGAAGCTTTCGGCGAACCCTGCGCAGTGAGTGTAACTTTCGCGCAGGTCGCGTTCTATATCGGGCATAAACTCCGAGGGCGGCAGTTGCGCGATGAACTCATCTATCGTCTCGGAGATGCCTTCGCACAACTTCACGTGACCTACGGGAGTATCTTCCTTGTAGCCTCCGGCCTCGTAGCGTATCACCTTCAGGTGGCCGTCGCGGTCTACGATCTGGCAATGATTGACCTCGTTGTAGTCGTGGTCCTCGCTCGCTATCCAGAAGACCGGGACCGCCTCGACGCCCTGCTCTCGCAGGCAGGCGGCAATCTTTATGACCGTGAGCGCTTTATGAATCGTGTAGAGCGGACCTGTAAACAGCCCCGCCTGCTGGCCTGTGACTATGGCGACTGATCCTGGGCGGCGAAGCGTTTCTATATGTTCGAAGGCGAGATCGGGAGAGCCTGCGCGCCGGTTTATGCGCGTGAGGGCATCGGCCACATGCTCGCGGTCGAACTCCTGAGCGCCGACCCTGCGGGCGTGATCCGCGAGAGGCGAAATCGCTCGCCCCGCGTCGAAGTAGAAGCGCGATACTGCTCGATAGTCGTAGAGGAAATCTTTAAAGAGCGGGGTCATGCGCGGGATGTCTGTAAAGCGCATGGCATCAGTGAGTTTATGGGCTGCGGTTTCGAGATTATTACAATCCGATTCGTTCATCTTTACACCTCTATTTCCGGGAAAAGCCCGGACTCACTCATGACGGCTTTGATATTTTCTACGTCTCGGTCTCCCAAGCGCGCAAACGGGGCGCGCGGCCCGCCGCCCGCATATCCCGCCATCTCCATAGCCGCCTTCAAACCGCAAATGCCGAGACCGGCCGTTACCGTGTGCGATAAAGGGGCTATACGATTCTGAAGCTCGCGCGCTTTTTGATGTTCGCCCGCAAGTGCCGCCTCGTAGAGTTCGACGCACGCGCGCGGGGCGACGCAAGCAACGGCCAACACCGCGCCGCATGCGCCCATCAGGAGCGACGGATAGAGAATGCCGCCGCTGCCTGTCAGCACTCGAAACTCAGGGGGCACGCGCCGGAG
>JAKEHD010000138.1 GCA_022615215.1 Blastocatellia bacterium | reverse complement strand
GATATACTCTGCGCGGTATGAATTGAAACTTTTCATCAGAAGCTCGCAGGCAAGGGGCTTTTCTTTGGAGTGCGGCGGCAGCGACGCCGCTTTTCCTTCGTGAAAGCCATCTGTCGCAGCCAAAGCGCCGCCGATTGCGGCGCACTCCAAATATGATTCTGCACTTGCGGAAAACTTTCATTTTATCCCGCGCGCAGTATAAATTCCGATACGACGAATCAACGCTGATCGCATATAAACAGATCGGCGCAAATCCGTCGCATCAGAGTTTATTTGTGTCTGGATAGATCGTTCCGCCCTGCCCGTCGATCATATAACCGACCTGTGAATCGAACATTCCCCAGACCTTGATACGAACTTACTACAAAAATCGATTCTCAGGCCTGATGGTTCCGGTAATTACTGCGACGAGCCGGATTTCTATTTAACGGCCTGCACGCGATAGAGTATGTCGTGGAAGATGGCGGTTGCCTCTTTATCCGATCTTTTGATCGCTCCCGCATCCAGGGTGACCGTATCGGTCAGGCTCTTGAACGTTATAAAGAAGCGGCTCTCGCTGCCGTGCTTCATCACATCGACCGTGAAGGCAGGAGCTTGCTTGTCGAAGAAGCGCGTGGTTACGGGCTTGTCGGTCCCCACAGCCTCTTCGTTTCGGGCGAAATCTTTGGCCGCCTTCATTATGGCTTCGAATATGAGCACTTCTTTCAGAGGGACCATATTCGAGGCATGATGGCCTTCCGCATCCGTAATCAGTATGGTGAACAGATCGGGGTTCCCTTCTATAGGGGCGATGAAGAAATTGTTTGTCGAGGGCGGTCTCGTGATTTTGAGTCGCTCTTCTATGCTCCGATTCCTCTCCTCGATTCTCTCAGGGGAAACTTTTTTCGCAGGGGTCTTTTTGATCGGTTTCTGACCGAACGAGGCGGCCGGCGAGGCAAAGCCCGATACGGCCAGCACGAGTATTATTGCGATTGACTTCGATTTCATAATCAAATTACCTTTCAAACTCGATCATACGATGGCTGAACGCGCCTGTCGGGAAACGGTTGCATTTTCAGACGCGCGGGACCACGATTCGTCCGTTCTCCGTTCGTTTTTTGACCACAGATTACACAGATTTCACGGATAGATAGAAGAGAGAGAGTTTTATCTGTGTTATCTGTGTCTATAGAGGGCTTCTGCCTTCCACTGTGGTTGATCCTCTGGCCTCTGACAACGGACAACGGACAAAAATCGGTCTTTGCCTGTATCAGCCCGAGACCTGTTGTTTCGCTTCCAGTATCTCGCTCGCCGCCAGGTCTTCTTTTCGCTTGCCGCCCCGGAGCAGGTAGATTATTCCGCCGGGCAGGCTCGTCGCCAAAAGCACTCCCAACCACAAAAAGGCCAGCGCCGCCGCCTGGGGTTCGGCCACTCCGACCGATTTGAACAGGACCAGGTAGGAAAACTCACGCCATCCCATTCCGTTGACCGAAACCGGCATCATGCTTATGAGACCGATGGCCGGGACGAAGACGAAAAAGTCGATCCAACCGGCTTCCTTTATCCCTATAGCATCGGCCGACAGTTTATTTATCACGATGCATCCCACCTGGATCATTATGGAAAGGGCCATAGTGACCACTAAGAGTTTGCGCTCCCTCCGGTAAGAGTTTATCGAAAGGAAGAGCTTTTCGACCTTCTCATCTGCCCTCTTCATCCTGAACATGGCGAGCAGACGGTGGAGCAGGTTATATGTCGGGCGGTAGAAGAGGACCATATTGGTCGCAACGAAAGCGATCACTATCAGGCCGAAGAGCGGTGAGAGCGGCACCCCCTGAAAGCTCGTCCCCGCAAATAGAGCGACCAGCGTGGCTATCAACAAAAGGGCCGCCATACCGAGGTCACGGTCCAGAAATACCGAAGCCCCGGATTTGCTGAGCGTCCCCGTGTCTTTCCTCAAATAGTAAACCCTTACCACGTCGCCGCCGATGGCCGTAGGAAGAAAAAAATTGAAGAACATCCCGAGCAGGTAGTACGAAAAGAGCTTCGTATAACTCGACTTCAAACCGAGCGGCCCGAGCAGCAGATACCACCTGTAGGCGCTTATCCCCTGAATGGCAAAATATATCAGCACCCCTCCCGCGAAGTAGTAGAGGTTTGCGTCCTTCAATATATCCCATAGTTTGCTTACGTCGACCGTGCGGAATATATATATATATAGACCGAGGCTGACGGCGATCTTGAGTATCGTTATGGCAGTCTTCTTCATTGCGAGCCGGTTGCTCCACCCACGCCGGTTATAAGCAATACTTGAGGAAGCTCAGTTCTATCAAGAATGCCCCTCAACTTTAATCGAAAGACCGGCTGCCTGGCAAGAATTAATGTTGCGCTCGGTAGCGCCGCTTTGATTGATTCATAGTCTTCCGCCGTAATCAAACAGTAAACTTGTCTGCCTGAAGCGAAGGCCGCCCGAAGCTGCTCCGGCTCGTAGTATTCGAAGACAGGTCTTCGCAAATAAAACGACATGCTCGGCGACGCGAAGCGGTAATACCCGACCAGAGCATCGGGCGCGGCCGCGGCGGCGATGATCTCCGAAAAAGCGCGCGCGGGTTTATACCTTTCGAAATCCGGCAGCGTCGCCAGTACGAAGACCCAGTTTATCGCAATCACAGTCGCAGCGGTCCATAGCACTGCCGCAAATTCTTTCCTCATCAAAACCGCCGCGACCGCAAGCAATCCGCCTCCAAGCGCGACGTAGCCTATAAGATCACTCCCGGCCAGTTCGTAAGCCTGCCTGAACAGGTAAAGAACCGCGGCCCCGCCCGCCGCAAGCAGTATTCCTAATATCGCAGTAGTCCATCCGAGCGGCGACCTCGCGGGCTGTCGTTCGCGGGGCAGCCGAGCAAGCATCCCGCCCACCAAAGCAGCCGCCGCCGGATAGATCGGCAATATGTAGAGGTCTTCCTTGTTTCTCGAAATCGAAAAGAAGACCACTATAACGGCCACCCATATCACAAGCAGCGCGGCAGGCCTTCGAAAGGATGAAGGATGAAGGATGCAGGGGTGCAGGGGTGCTGGGGTGCTGGGGTGATAGCCCCCCTGCTCCCTTGCTCCCCTGGCTATCACCGACGCGGCGAATCCCCTCTCCCCGTCTCCGTGTCTCCGCGTCTCCGCGTCTCCGCGTCTCCGCGTCTCCCCGGCTCCTCTGCTTCTCTTTAGCGCCCGGATCGCTGCTACCAAGAAGCCCATCAGTAAGAAGAGCGACCAGGGGAACATATCGCCTATCACGACCGGGAGATAGAAAAAGAGACTGCGGCGCGGTCCCCATACAGGCTCCGTGTAGCGCGATATATTGTCGTCGAGCAGGAAGCTTTTTATGTAGAGCCAGCCGTGTTCCGAGTATATAGCCGCGTACCAGGGAAGCACTATTGCCGCAACTATAAGGAAGCCTGCGGGCAGCATCATCTCGCGGAGTTTGCCAAGACTCCGGGTGAAGGCCAAGTATATGAAAAAAGCCGCAGCGGGCAATATTGCTGCAACGGGGCCTTTGGTCAATACGCCCAAGCCCGCCGACACATACATCAAAAGAAGATAGAGCCGTCGGCTGCGGGGGCGCGTGAAAGCCAGGACGAAAAAGAGCAACACCAGAGCGCAGAACATCGCCAGGTACACATCTATGATTATGCGGCGCGAGAACATAAGGAAACGCGGCGAGAGGGCCATAGCTATTGCCGAAAGCAGCCCGGCTTCGATGGAAAAGAGCGCGCGTCCGAGGGCGAAGGCCGCGCCTATAATAATCATCGCCCCCAGTGCTATGGGAAGCCTCTCTGTCGCTTCCGACACTCCGAACACACGGTAGAACGCAGCCACGACCCAGTAGCAGAGGGGCGGCTTGTTGAAGCGCGGCTGAGAGTTGAACGAAGGGTTCAGGTAGTCCCCCGATTCGATCATCACGCGCGGGGTCTCTGCATAAAACGCCTCGTTAGAATCCCACAACGAAGATGCGCCGAGGTTGACGAAATAAGGCATCACCGCAAGGGCCAGGACAAGGGCGAGAAGGTAGCTCCTTTTAGCATAAGAGAATTTCATCAGCTACAGAGGTCAGCCATCAGCTATCAGCTTTAAGTTTCGCTTTGCTGATTACCTGATGCCTCGAAACAATTTTGCCTTTTACCCTTTTACTTTTGCCTCCGGCCACATTATGCCTTTATTGCTCGGCCGTATAAAGCCGGAGGCGCAGGTAAAAAACAGAAGGCGGATTACGCCTTGGTGAAACCCGCCCTTCTTTTCGTCATCAGCCGCCGACCATTGCTGATAGCTGATGGCTGATGGCTGGTCACTGACCGCTGTCTATGGTTACGGCGATGGGCTGTTTCTTGCGCACTACTTTGAGAGAGATGGACCCTTGTTGTGTGGAGAAGAGATTTTTCAATTGAGCGGTGGTGAGACCGGCCTGTCCCTGTGCCTCTACTATGACATCGCCTGCCTTAAGTCCGGCGCTTTCGGCCGCGCTGCCCTTCGATACGCTGTCAATGCGTATGCCGCTCTCGGTTCCGAAAAACGCGGCTAGCTGTGGGGTGAGGTCGCTCCCGACGAATCCTGCCGCAAAGGTCGTAGGACGGGCAGCCTGCGGGACTTGCTCAGGGCTGCTTCCCCTGTTGTCGGCCCTCACTCCGGCCGTGGCGGGATTTTGCTGATCGGCCTTCCTCTGTTCCTGCTCCAGTCGGTCGAGCGCATAAAGGCTCTCTTGAAGCTGTCGGATTTCTATACCCAGTTCGCGGAGCACCTCGTTATTTTCTCTCGTCAACTCTTTTTTGAGATAGCTCCGGTATTGGGGTCCGAGCTCCTCAAGCCGTTTCTCCATGAGATTGCGCTGGTTCAACAAAAGCTCGCTTTGAAGGAAGGCATCAGGCCAGGGGTTTTCCTGCGCCCGCGCTCCGAGCACTACATTCACTTCCAGTGGCTTGTGCTCCCTGACCAACCTCAATCGAAGGCTGCGGCCCGCAGGCGATGAGGATAACATCGCCATTAGGTCGGCCGTGCCTATCACTTCATAGTCATCTGCTTCCAATATAATGTCGTTCGGTTTCAATCCGCTGATGGCGGCCGGGCCTTTATCTACGATCTCTCGCAAGACGACGCCTGAGTTTCCTGTCAACCCCAGAATCTCCCTTTCGCCATGCGGAAGCTGGGCCACGCTGACGCCTGTCACTCCCAGCCACCCGGCCGACACGCTCCCGTTTTTCTCAATGACACGTTTTACAATCTGGTCGCGTATGGTTTCGACCGGGAACAGATAGGCCCGTCCGAAGCCCGCATACTGGGCCATGCCTACTATCTGATCGTCGGAATTCATTACGATGCTGCCGTCGTTGCGCGAGAGCAGATTGCTCGAATAAAGGGTGAGCGCCCCTCGCGCCCTGGAGTATATGCTTCCGGCGTCCACTCTCCCGTCGCTGACCTTGATCGAAGGCGTTATATAAATCCGGTTGTTCTCTTTGGCAAGGGCGGCCCTCGATACGAAATCCGCGCTCAGTATCTTTACCTCCGTCGTGTTGGCAGGTGTGGCGGCGATGGCCGAATTCGGCAGGTTGACTTTGAGAGAATCCACATGCAGGACCGTAAATCCGGTGGCGTAGTCGATCCCCACCACGCGAGCCGGGTGGCTCTGCCCCTCGCCGGTCGTGATAGTTATCTTCTGATCTTTATCTTCCGGGTCCAGGTTGGCAAGCCTCGTAACTATATGGCCTCGATCGTCAACCACGAGTCCGGTTACGACATTGATTATGTTCCTGGGAGCGGATCCCGGCACTCCGATTCGAACGCCCTGTTGCTTGCGCATGCGGGCCAGCGTCTTATGCAGGTCTACGACATGGACGACCGGCACTACCCAGGGCACGAGGCTTTTTGGAGGAGCAGGCGTAGGAAAGGAATTTTTATCGCGGGATGCTTGCGCCTGTGCGAGGCCGCCCGCCATCAATACCAAGAACAATATCGCTCCAACCTTTTTCATCATAGAGGAAAAATCCTTCTTTTGGTCCGTTGTCCTTCGTCCGTTGTTGCGGTAGCGCGAGGTCTTGACATGCGTGATGCGTGACTGCACTAACCACCGACCACCGACAACGGACCACGGACGAATGACCACTACCTTAAAACGAAGCCCGGACGGTTCGCACAGGTTGCCGCCCCGCATTGGCATAAAGGAGCGATTGCGCTCCCACGTTGACTGTCGGTATGGGAACTTCGATCTCTCCGTCCCTGCCCATCACTATGACCACAGGGATATCGGCTGCGGTAACATCCGGCGGCGCGGCGCTCGCGGTGGCGCGCGGCGGGTTCGGCCGCCTACCTCTCACTTGATTAACTTCGGCTAAAAGGGGCGGGTCAGGCGAGGGCGGCGGCGTTATGTTTTGGGCCGTAATCTCTTTTTTCCGGTTTCCTTTTTCTTCTTGGTCCTCACCCTTTGATTGCCGATTCAGATCATCCCCCGCCGCTGCCATATCGGTTCCAGGCACAGGCGCGGGATCGGTCCCCGAAATAAACCCTGTGTATTGCGCGGCAAAGACCGCAACAAGCAGCATGGCCGCCGCAGCGCCGAATCGCAAATAGAGCGCAGACCCCCAAAGAGAAAACTCTCGCCGCGCGGTTCGCTCCCTGAGTCGCCTGCTCAGTTCCGCATCGAAATCGGACGGCACCGTTATGCGCGCGGGCGAGGCCAGCAATTGTCTGAGGCTCGCTCGCTCGCTCGCGAAGCTTCTGCAATCCGCGCACGAAGCCATGTGATCGGAGGCTTCGTAAGAGATCGCTTCGGGTCGGTCGGCTTCGTCAATCTGTTTCCTGATGTGGTTGCAACCTGTCATAAGTGTTTCCATTCTCCGCCACTAGGTAAAAACTGAAACTCCATGCGGCTAAAGCCTATGGTATCTTCATTAAATGTACGCGCTCAACTTCTCTTTCAAGAGATTGCGGGCGCGATTGATTCGTGATTTCACGGTCCCTTCCGAAAGCTCAAGCACCTCTGCTATTCGGTCATAGCTGTGCCCTTCGACATCGCGCAGCACTATGGCGACGCGATATTTTTCGGGCAACGACATGATGGCGCGGGTGACGGCCTGGCGGCGCTCATTCTCGATCAACGCTTCATCCTGAAGCGGGTTCGAGTCCGGTGGGTCAAGCTCGACCGGTTCCCCATTATCATCAGTGAAAGGCGAAAAGAGCGAAACGACCTTCCGCCGCTTGCGCTTTCTAAGTTCGCTTATAGCAAGGTTTGTGGCTATGCGGTATATGTAGGTCGAGAAGCTGTAATTGGCCTGGTAGCGCGACGCGCTAGTATAAACCCTTATGAAAGTCTCTTGTGTCAGTTCCACAGCTCTGTCGTAATCGTCTATCATGCGATAGACGAAATTGGTTATCGGATTACGATAGCGCCGCACGATCTCCTGAAAAGCCGCCTCGTCGCCATCGCGTATGGCCGCGAGCAATTCGTGATCGTTTGCCGCTTCAACCGACCTGTTGCCGCCGAGCTCTATTACTTGCGCCTGGTGAGTAACTGCTGCCATTCGGCATCCGTCGCCTTTTTTAGAAATTTTAATTCGCCATCATTATAGTTCCTCAAAACGCAGACAAGTATTCTACGTTTGAAGTTTTCAGTGAACGGAGACTATAGACTCCCGCCAACCCCAGATACTCAAGGTTCCTGCTTGCGTTGTAGTCCGCATCCGCCTCATATCCACAACTCACGCATTTGAATCTCTCCCCTCTGCGGTTTTTCCTATCGATCTTGCCACAGTGCGAACATCGCTGCGAAGTCTTGTAGGCCGAGACATACACTATGCGGATGCCCAACTCTTC
>JAKEHD010000752.1 GCA_022615215.1 Blastocatellia bacterium | reverse complement strand
ATGGGCGGCGCACTCCAAATATGCGTTCCTCTCTGGAAAAGCTTTCATGCAGGCTCCGCGCGCAGTATACTCCCGAACTGTGACCTAATTGTGACCCATGAGGGGCGCAGGATAGGGTAAGTGTTTTAGCTACGAAAGATGCGAAAGACGCAAAATTAATAATCTATTCAAACTGTCGTTATCCTTGTTTTACATAACACCTGTAGTATGGCTCCACAACGCTATGAGACAGGCTCCTCGTACTTGCACCACTTTGACCACCACGCGACAGGTGGGAGGATCCCGGCGATATTGAAACCTCCTCCCACCTTTTTCCTTTTTGCGTCCTGGTATAGCCATTTTTTTGTCTTTCGCTCCAAAGTTTGTTATATACTGCACGTGCTGATAAAACCGTATCATGCGATACCGGGTTTATTTTCAGGCGCGGCGAATTTTTATGCGATGACTCGGCGATAAATTGCGTCAATAGATTATGAAGAAGATTTTATCAGGCTGAACCTGGGCCGCAGGCAATAGTTTTTGCTTGACCGCCGGTCAGTCTCAATATGAATAAATTGAGGAACAAAAAATGGCGCTTCCAATCAGCACATCTCTAGCGGTCTCGGCAGTGAAGGCCCTCTTGCAGTTTCGACAGCAGGTCGACACGATCCTCTCGCTGAATGAAGCAGCGGCCGCGCTGCCGTTTGCGCTACCGCCTGTGCCTACTGATGATGCTCCCCACCTGAATGATATGCTCGATTTCTTCAAGTCGGATCAGGGAGGAATGATACTTCAGCTTCGCGGCCTGCAAGATGACTTTGCCACGGTATTGAACGACCCAACCTCAACCTCACCCGCTGTGACAGGCGCGCGCAGCCGGGTTTTCAGGCTTTATTATGAGGCTGCCGGTGTTCAGCCGACATTCCTCGGGCCGGTCGATCCTCAAGCCCAGAGCAAGGCGATTCAAGGACTGAGCACTCCCGAGATGCGTCTGGCCTATTATGCAGTCGAATCACAGCGGCTGTCGCGCAACACTGCACTGGTCCGCGTGCTGCTTGTGACTGCTGACACGTTGCTTGAATTCGCGGGCGAGAATGCCAACCTCTTCATTTCCAATCCTCAGACGCGCAGTTTGGTTGAGAACCTGATCGAAGAATTCGCAGGCAAGCGCGACTTCGATACGGAAGGCATTGAGACGATCTTCAAGTCTCTGCTCGGTTCGACCCTGCTGGCTTTTGCAAATAATCCCGGCGATCTGGCCAATAAACCGGCGCTTAAAGCTCTCTTTGCCGCATTAGGTGATGTGCGCGACAGCCTCGGGAATGACTTCGTTGCCGGGATAATTTCAGTCGATGGATTTGAGCAGCTCATCGCCGCTTATGCGACCGAAGTTGCCGGGGATCCATCATTCCTTACCAAGAGCGATTTGGCGCAACAAGTCCTCACCGCGACGCTTACTGAGATCGGAAAGAATTTCAAGCAGATCGTGGATGATCCGAAGGCGCTGCTCGGCGTGCTCGAAGTCGGGATCGGCGCCGCGTCGGCAAATGTGGCGGGCCTGCTCCAGCGCGATCTGGGGGGAGAGCCTTTGCTCTCGGCCGTGCTTTCGGGGGTGCTCAAGGAAGTCGCCGCACTCAGTCAGACCGATCAATTATTCGCCAGCATCGCTGACGGACGGATCATCCCGGACATATACAAAACGACGCTTGAGGCAATCGCCGCAAACCCGATCGAATTCGCAAATCAAAACGACGTTGAAAAGTTCGTCTCAGACCTGATCGCAGGTCTGGCCGGCGCGCTTTCGCAACAGGAGGTCGCCAGGCTCTTCACCACCGATACGCTTAAACTGCTCGCATCAGAGAGCCTCTCGGTCCTGGCGTCCGATCCGCAGTTCATCGCCGGTAATAATCGGTTTGCAACCAGGCTTCTCGCGGCGGTCTTTGAAGCAAGCGCCACGGCCGTATCGGATGGCTTGAGGGTGGACGACCTGATCGATATAGCGACGGCGGCAATCCGTGCGGCTTCCGACAATCTTGCGTTGCTTGATTTGAACGATCAGGTTGCAGCGGCGATTACTTCCATCGGCGACGCGATTGCCGCAAGCGGCCTCGGGCAACTGGCCAACGCGCAGGGGCGCAAGGCTGTGCTTTTGTCCGCCTTGCGGGCTGTTGCGGCAAATCCAACGGTTTGGGGACGATTGCAGGCCAAAGACTTGATTCAACCGCTGGTGCAGGCAATTCTTCAGGGGATTGCTACCGATCCGACGCGCCTGCTATCGGGTCCGGCGCTGGTTGACTCGGTCAGCCGTATTCTCCTTGCGGCGATGCGTCGCGGGCAGCAGCTTATCAATCAATCAGTCAGTTCGGACGATCTGAAAAAGCTTTTGACGATGGCTTTGGAGCGGGCGAACCAGGAAGTCGGCAAAAAAATTGACGGCGAAACCTTGCCGGTCTTCCTTCAGCGCGTGGTCTCGGCATTTCTCGATGCTCCATTCAAGCTGACCGATGGAGTCGCGGCAGATTTCAAACAGTTGATGGATACCGCCCTGGCAGGATTAGATTGACCTGACCGGTAAAGGAGAAAATTATGCGACGATTATCAAGAGCCTGGCGAATCAACAGGGCGCAGGCAATAATCTTCATAGCAGTTCTGAGTGTCGCCGCCTTCAATGGCTGCGCCCGCTTAACGCCAAAAACGACTGCGCTCAAAAAGATTCACGAAAGCTACCGAACCGATTTCCAGCAGTTTCTCCAGTTGTCAGTGCCCGCGCCGGAGAGGGAACCCAAAGCGCCACAATCAACCCCCGATCAAACGGCGTTCGCCAACACGCTCCGCGAGATACGCGACTATCGGGTTAAATACGGCGAGAACTCTAAAGAGGCTGCCCACCTCAAAGTGCTTGAGGGGATGATTTACCTCCAATCCGGCCAGTTCGGCATGGCCAAGCTGGTTGCGCCCGATGTCAGCAACGCGCAGAGCAGCTTGAAGTCGGGAACGGGCGCTTACACTCGCGACCAACTTCTGGCCATGTCATTCCGCGATTTGATAGAAGGTTGGGAGGAGATACAGAAACAATTCGATACCAGAGCAGGCGCTACGGGCGCGAATGTAGAAGTGGTGCAGAGGGCGGCCGACAATATAAAGGAAAAGCTGGACAACCTCGACAAAGACCGCTCGAAACTGGCCCGGCCCGAAGTCGATGAAGGCGCGATTTATCTCGCCACTACCGCCGCCATCTTCTACGTCTGGGTATACCAGCTTCGCAGTCTTCAAGAACCGGACTCAAAGGCGCAGTGGTTCGGCAAAGGGCAAGAATTAATCGGCCGGTATCTGACAGAAACGGAAAAAAAAGCTGCTGAAGGCGCATCCACGACGAATGTTCCAGCCGGGCGATTGCGTTATATCAACTGGTATGGCTTTCTAACCCGCGAAGCAAGCCCCCGCTAAGATGCGAACCCGGCAGGAGACCATCGAGCCACCGTAGACGTTTAAGCGGCACAATCAACAGACATTATCGATGATAAGCCGATGGCTGACGTACCTTTGAACAGCGACGGCAACAATGCGCCAAAACCTTAAACCCGATGATGTTTGATAAAACTGTTGTTATCCTCGTTTTGCATAAGACCTGTAGCATGGTTCCACAGCGCCCTGAGACAGGTCTCTCGTGTTTGCACCACTTTGACCATCACGCGACAGGCGGGAGGTTCCGGCGATATTGAAACGTCCTCCCGTCCTTTTCCTTTTACTTGACAATCGTTCAATTGACATATAAACCTTCAATTCCTGGTATTGCGGTTTAAGATGTAGAGATAAAGAGAAACGAAAGGAGGCTATAAGCAATTGTCGAATCCAACACCGGAGCTATTTGATAGATCAAAGGCAATAATAATTGCAGGCGAAAGCGACTGGCATGGAAAAACTGTAGATGGTGTAGATTGGCATATATATAAAGGTGACGCAAAAGAGGTTCTCCAGATTTTGCCGGAAAATATTTTTGACTGTGTGGTCACATCGCCCCCTTACTATTGGCTGAGAGACTATGGTGTTGACCAACAAATCGGGCAAGAAGAAACAATCGACGATTATGTGAATTCTATTTCAACAATTATGGACGAAGTGTTTCGTGTCCTGAAGCCGGAGGGTGTACTTTTTCTAAACCTTGGAGATACCTACTATTCTGGCAAGGGAAAATCGCAAGGGTCTGATCGTAAGAGTAGTAAACGGCGATTTGGTTTAAGGGCAGTTGATAAGAGTGGGGGGCTTGGCATAGGAATTCGGCCCAAGTCGATAATCGGTATTCCCTGGCGAGTAGCTATCGAAATGTCGAAGAGGAATTGGATTCTACGAAGTCCTATCATCTGGCATCGAACGTATCGCTTGCCAGAAGCTGTAACTGACCGACCACGTCGCAGCTATGAATTTGTCTTCATGTTTGTAAAGAGTCGCAAGTATCATTTTGACCGTCAACGTTTGATAGACCAAAAGATAGAAGAAGACATGTGGACTATAGCTGCGCGACCGAAGGCTACCAACGGCATCGATACTGCTCCTTTCCCTGATGAATTAGTCGAAAGATGCCTGGATATTGGATGCCCTCCAGGTGGGTCAGTTTTAGATCCCTTCGCCGGATCTGGAACCACATTGAGAGTGGCAGTCTGCTCTGGGCGACCCTCGACGGGAATCGATTTAAACCCTGAATTTTGTAAATACATGGTAAATGAGTTGAGAGGTTATTAAGAGCACGCCTATGTTTCTCAGTATTGACCAGATTGAAATATCTCTTCAAAAGCTGAAGTCAGTACATCCTTTTTACGGAATCACATTCTTAGTGTGCAAAAAAGCAGAGCTTCCAGTTGGGCGCTCAATTCGTTTTCCCATTAGCAATAAAGAAACTGAATTCCTTGAAGATTATTACAAAGGCTTCAGGGCTTGGGAATATGGAGGAGGTTGCAAGCGCCCGCAGTTTGGGACACCTGAGAAAGTATTCTTTAGGCGCTTGCAAGGTTTTCTGCTAGCTCAACCGACGCAGATTGTAGACTGCGGCCAGCCTGTTCAATTCAGAACGAAGCAATGCCCACTGCCGCTCCGCCACAGGAATAAGTCGCCGGTTATGCATCACTCTGTTAATGGCCTGAGCGGAGTTCAAAGCGATTGCAACATGTGAGCGCACGCTGTAGTAGTTGCCGGTTCGGTTGAACTCCCGGCGAACTACGTTCAACTCTCTCTCCAACTGGAACGCTCGCTCGTTCAAGCGGTCTTCTCTTATGGTTCCTTCCAGACGGCTTCTGTCGAGCGCCCTGTCGAATATTGCCACGAACTGATCGCTACGATTCTCTGCCTGGCGAATCAACCGGTCGACATAAGCCCTCGAATAAGCGCGCGAGCGGTATGAACCGCGCACCTGCGCAAAACTCGGCGAGGCTATGGCCAGCACCAAACAGCACACTGCTAATGCAGTAAATGATTTCAGCAACCGATTACGCATACTCGCTTACCTCCTTTCTTCAAAACGACCTGGGCGCGAACACCTTGCGTCGTTTCTTCTTTTTCAAGCCTGATACCAGGCTTCCATATTATTTGGGACGTATACGAAACTCGTCGTGTTGGCCGGGCGAATAGAACAAAATGGAGCATGAATACGGAAATGCTGTGTATAAGCAACTTAGCAGACCGTAAAAACGACAAAATCATAAGCCTGAGTTATCGGCTAGCGTCAGTCCGGTCATGGGAAAACGGAGTCTTCAAATCACTTCTACCGCCAATCACCATCCATACCTTTAATTGGCCATTTATTACAGGTTGCAGCCAACAGCGCATCTGTGAATATGCACCTGTACCTATAGATTTCGATAAAGTTGGGACACATATAGGCCACACGAAAAGCCGCCGCTAGATGTTGGTGAAGTATGACCGTCCAGATCACGACAGAGACTATGGGCTACCGCGTGCGCTTCCAT
>JAKEHD010000751.1 GCA_022615215.1 Blastocatellia bacterium | reverse complement strand
CTGGCAGTAGGCTGGACTTTAACCATCCACCGATTCCCATCGGTGGGATTCATAAGGAGGGAATCCCGGTCGAGGTAGGGAGGAGTTTCGAAAGAAAGACGAAGCGTATTACTCTATCTTTGGGTTATTGCGATCTTTTTCCTCAAGTAGTGCTAGGCGGCGGCCTGTTGTATGCTTGAATAGAAACCACGCACCGACTTTATCGCAACCACACCCGATTCAAGAGATCAAAGAGAATGAAGTAGTGTTGTTGAACAGGAAGATGAAAAAAGAAATAACTCGCATTCCGAATGATTATATCTTTGCTTTCATCGGAGGCGAGAAACCGGCAAATTTTTTGGAGAGCCTGGGAATCAAGATAGGCTGAGGATTAGTCATCCCTACAGTTCCTTTTACAAACGGACTTGAATATAATGATCGCTCGCATGGAAAGGAAAGTCCTTTATGCCTGACGATTCAAAATCGCGCCGATGCGTCGCCTTGCCGGAACGCTTCTTTTGCGACGGTCCCTACTACGTAATCACCTCTGCAAGCCTGGGAGGGGGCCGTTTGACGCCGAAGGAACTGGCCGACATTCTGGGGCAGGGCGACGAATCGGACATCGAAGATTTGCTGAAACGCGGCGTGTGCTTGCTGATCTTTTTTCCGGGAGATTGCGCTCTCGATAGAGCGATAATCGTCATCGGCGATCTGAGCGAGCAGGAAGAAGCCGAATGGCTTGGGCGCATATCCTCGAAGTTGAGCATCCCCTGCGGCAAGTTGCTGATCTTCTGTGGCGGCGGCGATGAAGGCGATATAGAGGGAGCGATTTCCGGCGAAGGTCTCGACGGCTATGACGAATACTTCGCATCTGTCAGCGTGCCGCCGAGAGAGTATCTGGTTGAGATTTACGCTTATGTTTCAAGCATGAACGTCGATTTCTACTTCGAGGATGACGAGCCATTGGAAGAATGGTTTCATCGCACGCGCCCCGGTCTGGAGATGCCTCTATGGTTGAAGTATTTCAATCAAGGTCGGGCCATAGGAGAACTCGGCGACGAGCTTGTCAGTTATATCATCAGACTCGCGCCGCTCGTGACGGAGCCGCCCGTGCCCAGGCTTGTCGAAGAGATCGGTTGGTGCGGCGAATTCGAATTTCGACGGCCTGAGCTTTGCCCTTTAGGTATTCCGAGGTCTACGACTCTCAACCAATGAGCAACGCTTCAGAGCAGCAGGGGAAATCACTATGCAAGTCTCTTCATTTTCCGAAATCGAAGAAGAGTTCCTTGAGCGCGTACATAGCATGGTCTGGTGCAGCGCGGCAACGCTCGATACTCGCAATCGCCTGAGATCGCGAATACTGCATCCCTTGTGGGAAGGCAATACCGCGTGGGTCGGAACCAGAAGGCATTCGCTCAAGGCCAAACACCTTGCGCATAATCCTTACATGTCTCTGGCCTATATAGCGGATGTAGCGAAGCCTGTCTATGTCGATTGCACAGCCCGTTGGGAGGATGATCTCGCGGTCAAAAAACGTATCTGGGAGAAGTTCAAACACACGCCGCCGCCGCTAGGGTTCGATTTCGGTACGATCTTCAGCAGCGCGGAAGATGCGGAATTCAACCGTCGCTCGCGCGACATGAACTCTGTTCGCCCCTTTCCGTGCCCTGAAAGACCCGGCTAAATTCAGCAGCCGCTCGCGCGGCTGAGACTATAGATTTCAAGAAAATGTTTTTGGGTAGGGGCGCACCTGTGTGTGCGCCCAAATAGGGGCAGACACACATAAAGATTTCTTTCTTCGGTCTGCCCCTACGATTCCAAAATCTTTTTCTCAAGGTCTATAGTTACCTTTTATTTCCTCGTCGTGAAGAGCCGCATTGATGACAAAGGCTTTGATTACCTTTCCTCCACTCGAAAGCTGCGCGGCTTGCGCATCAAACTGTTCTTGAGCCTTTTGAGCGGAGTATTGCCGACGATGAGTCCTTCTATAATCTCCGCGATCCCACGACTTACAATGAAACCAGCCTATAAGATACAGCCCATGATTACAGTGATTGTTTTCCGTAGAGTCATTCAACTTTTGCCCTGCGGCGGGGTCTTTCCTTCGGAAAACATCGATCATCAAATAATTCCCGATTAGCGGATTTTCCCGCATACGGGTGGGAAAGTTTTCGCAGCAATCATACACATGGCCTCTTACATCGGGCCAATCCCTAATAAAATCCCCGGCATAGTGATTGCTCTTTATACTTCGTCGATGTTCGATGCATGTAAGAAGCGCGAGCGGGCCGTCTGTAGAATCGAGTCCGTCGAGGAGGCTGAGGGTGATAAAGCCGTTGAGCAGTGAAGAAGCGCGGGCGCTCGTGCGCGAGGGCCGAATGGGAAGGTTGGGGTGCATATCGGAGGGAGAGCCTTATGTGGTCCCCGTGAGTTATATTTTCGAAGGCGAGAGCATATACGTCCATTCGCTGACAGGTCGAAAGATAAGGGCCATGCGCCGAGACCCGCGCGTATGCCTTCAGGTCGACGACATCGAGGATGAATATCACTGGCGGAGCGCCATCGCCTTCGGGGAGTATGAAGAGATCACGGATTCCGATGAGCGCGCCCGCGTGCTCGATCACCTCCTGGGCCGCTTCCCGCACCTTACCCCTATCGAATCGGTTCCTGTGCATGACGGGCAATCCTCGGTCGTAGTATTTCGAATACGAGTGCGTGAAGTGACCGGCGCGGGAGAATCATAGATGACCGGACGGGATTGCTGTGGCGGCTTTCTAAAAAAGGAGTCATAGTTCCGGCGCTGCTTGTTGAGCCAATCCTGTGATTGTAAAATCCTTGAGGCCCTTCGGTTCCCTTAGAACGAAGGACCGCAAGGAACGATCACCTGGGATGGCTCGATTATGCAGGCTTCTTCAAACAATCTTATTCAAGGAGAGCGAATCGGAGCGGAGCAAGTTCCCGGCCTGCTCTCGACGCTGCTCGACACAGTCGAATCGCTTATCGTCGTCCTCGACAATGAAGGCCATATAGTCGGCTTCAACCGGGCCTGTCAGGAGACGACGGGCTACACTTTCGACGAAGTGCGCGGGCGGTGCGTGTGGGACATCTTTCTGATTCCTGAAGAGATCGAGCCTGTCAAAGAGGTGTTCGAATCTCTTCGATCGAGCCTCTCTCCGAGCCGGTTTGAAAACTACTGGTTGACGAAGAGCGGCGAGCGGCGATTGGTCGCCTGGAAAAATACGATCATCCCCGATGCGAGCGGCCCGGCCCGTTGGGTCATCGGTATGGGCAAAGATATAACAGAACGCAAACAGACCGAAGAAGAACTGCAAAGGTCGCTCAAAGAACTGGCCGACATAAAGTTTGCCCTGGATGAATCCTCCATCGTCGCCATCACGGACCAGAAGGGGATTATCAAATATGCCAACGACAAGTTCTGCGAGATTTCGAAATACTCGCGCGAGGAACTCCTGGGCCAGGACCACCGCATAATAAATTCCGGCTATCACCCGAAAGAGTTCATTCGCAATCTCTGGACCACCATAGCGAGCGGAAAAGTCTGGAAGGGCGAGATCAAAAACCGCGCAAAGGACGGCCAGATTTACTGGGTAGACACAACCATAATCCCTTTCTTAAACGACGAGGGGAAACCATATCAGTACGTGGCCATTCGCAACGACATAACGGAGCGCAGACGCGCCGAAGAGCGATTGCAGGAGCAGGCCACTCTGCTCGACCACGCGCGGGAAGCCATACTGGTCCGCGACCTCGAAGGCCGGGTGCTCTTCTGGAACAAGGGCGCTGAACGCATATACGGATGGACGTCGGATGAAGCCACAGGCAAAAACATCGTGGAGCTTCTCTATAGAGAGCGGTCGCGTCAGTATGAAGAGGCGACCCGAAGCGTCATCGACAATGGCGAATGGACGGGCGAATTACGACAGGTGACCAAAGACGGCAAAGATATAATCGTCGAAGGCCACTGGACGCTCGTGCGCGACGAAAAAGGAGCGCCGAAATCGATACTCGTCATCAACACCGATATCACCGAGAAGAAGCGGCTCGAAGCCCAGTTCCTGCGCGCGCAGCGAATGGAGAGCCTGGGCACTCTGGCGGGCGGCATAGCGCACGACCTCAACAATATACTGTCGCCCATATTGATGTCCGTGCGCATGCTCCAGATGAAATTCACCGATGAGGAGAGCCATCGCCTGCTTGCCACGCTTCAAAAGAGCGCCGAACGCGGCGGGGATCTCGTGGGGCAGGTGCTCTCGTTTGCCAAAGGCGTCGAAGGCGAGCGCGTATTGCTTCAGCCGAAACACCTGATTAAGGAAGTGGCCAGGATATTCAAAGACACCCTGTCGAAATCTATAGAGATAGAATTCTTCGTGCCCGACAACCTGTGGGCTGTCACAGGCGATGCAACGCACCTGCACCAGGTGCTCATGAATTTGTGCGTGAATGCCCGCGACGCAATGCCCGGCGGCGGAAGGCTCGCCGTCCGCGCCGAAAACAGTTCGATTGACGAAAACTATGCCCTTATGAACCTGGAAGCAAGGGCCGGGCGATTCGTATGTATCTCGGTCACAGATACGGGCATAGGCATTCCCGAAGCGGTCATAGATAAAATCTTCGAGCCGTTCTTCACCACCAAAGGGCAGGGCAAGGGAACGGGGCTGGGTTTATCGACCGTGCTCGGCATAGTGAAGAGTCACGGCGGGTTCGTCACCGTCTACAGCGAAATAGGCAGAGGGACCGAGTTCAGGGTCTATATTCCCGCGGCCGTGCCGCCGCACCTGCAACAGGTAGAAGCTGTGCGCGAAGAGATTCCCAGGGGGCGCGGCGAGATGGTTCTGGTCGTGGATGATGAAGCGGCCATACGTGAGGTCGCCAAAGAAACGCTCGAAGCACAGGGCTACCGCGCGATGACGGCAGGCGACGGGACGGAGGCTGTGGCCCTCTATGCCCAGCACAAAGATGACGTGGAGGTCGTGGTGACCGATATGGGCATGCCTCACATGGACGGAGCGACGACGATTCGCATATTGCAGAAGATGAATCCGACGATCAGAATAATAGCGACGAGCGGCCTCAAATCAGAGGGCAAAATACATGAGGTCGCGAGCCTCGGCGTGAAGACGTTTTTGTCGAAACCATACACGGCCGAAAAGCTCTTGCATGCGCTTTCAGATGTCCTCGATAAGAATAAATGACCGCTGCCAATCAGCCTTTACTGAAGTCTCTCATTCGATGCGCTGCTCGGCGAAAGATTGAATCACCGATTGACAGTCTTATAAATTCCCAGGCGAAACATTTATCAGCTTGTGCGCAATCCGATCCGCTCTATACATCTGTGAAAAGCTGCAAACAGCCGTAAATAATATTATTTTCTATTAGAAATTTAAATTCAGGATAAACCAGGCATGGACGATATGGATCACGAGCATTCACCCGAAGCGATAAAGGAGCGGCTTTCGGCCGGGCCCCGGCATAGCTATTTGAGGGATTGGGTTTATGGAGGAATAGACGGCGCTGTGACCACTTTTGCCGTGGTTGCCGGGGTGGTCGGCGCTCAACTTTCTCCGAGAGTCATTCTCATAATAGGGGTGGCCAACATAGTCGCCGACGGATTCTCTATGGCTGCGAGCAACTATCTGGGCACGAGAACCGAACACGAAGAGTTGAGGCGCGTCGAGGCGATCGAGCACCGCCACATAGATGAATTTCCCGAAGGCGAGCGCGAAGAGGTGCGACAGATTTTCAGGGAGAAAGGGTTCGAGGGCGAAGACCTTGAGCGCGTGGTCTCGCTCATTACCGCAGACCGCGAGCGTTGGGTGCGCACGATGCTCACGGAAGAGTACGGCTTGCCGCAGGAGGTGCGGTCGGCGCGACTTGCGGCTCTATCTACCTTCAGCGCATTTCTCCTGTGCGGACTCGCCCCGCTAGTCCCCTTCATCCTGGGCGCGGCAGAGGCTTTCGGGCTGGCGGCTCTACTTACGGGAGCGGTATTTTTCGCCATAGGGAGCATAAAGAGCGTATGGTCCACTATCCCCTGGTGGAGGTCAGGGCTTACGACGCTTGCGCTCGGTTCGGTGGCCGCAGCACTGGCTTACGCGGTCGGGGTATTGCTTCAAAGGCTGGCGTAGGTTATTTTCGCTCTTCAATGATCGTTCAGCCGCCGCGCGGAGGAGATGCAGGAAAGCACGATGAAATTACGCACCGTTAAATCAATCGTCGTCGGCGTCGCAATAGGGCTTATAGTCGGGATTGGCGGCTACACGTTCATCTATGCCAAGGGCGGTTCTTATCTGACCGACGATCCGGGGGCGTGCGCCAATTGTCACATCATGCGCGTGTACTACGACGGCTGGATCAAATCGAGCCATCGCGCGGTAGCGGTCTGCAACGATTGCCATACCCCTGAAGGGTTCGTCTCGAAATATGCGACCAAAGCCGAGAACGGGTTCTGGCATTCGTTCGCCTTCACGACGGGACGTTTCCCGGAGCCGCTCAGGATCAAACCCGGCAATCGCGAAGTCACAGAAAGAGCTTGCAGGAAGTGCCATCAGGATATAGTCGAGTCGATCGAGGGACCGCACAGAGACGGCAAAGAAATGTCCTGCGTCCGCTGTCATAGCTCGGTCGGCCATCTCAGGTGACCGGCCGGCGAAACCGTAAAGAGCGGCAAGTCGATCAATCCTGCCGCTCGACATTGATTGAGAGAGGAAGACAAATGGCTGAAAACGTCAACGATTCATCCGCCGAGGAAAGACCTTCGGGGCGCGGACGCACCGTAAAGCTGATCGCGGTCACAGCATTCATAGCGACGCTGGTCGCTGTGGGAGGGGTCGCGCTGCTCGTCAACATAATGGAGCGAAAACAGGAGGGAAGCAATCCCTTCTACAGGGTCGTCGAACTGACGGACGAGACCGAAGACGCGGCCCTCTGGGGAAAGAACTTCCCTCTGCAATATGACGGCTATCAGCGCACGGTAGATCAGATACGAACCCGGTTCGGCGGCAGCGAAGCCCTGCCGCGCACTCCCAGCGCAGCAGACCCTCGCTCCGTAGTCGCGCAATCCAAACTTGAAGAAGACCCGCGATTGCGCGTCATGTGGGCGGGCTACGCTTTCTCGAAAGACTTTCGCGAAGAGCGCGGCCACGCTTTCATGCTCGAAGATCAGACCTACACCGAACGCCAGCAGGTGGCCCGTCAGCCCGGCACCTGCATGCATTGCCACGCTTCGGTCTACCTGCCATATAAGAGGCTCGGCGAGGGCGACCTCATACGAGGGTTCGAGAAGATGAATCAGATGCCTTACAGCGAGGCGCGAAAGCTTGTGAATCATCCGGTCACCTGCATCGATTGCCACGACCCGAATACTATGCAACTCCGTGTCACGCGGCCCGGTTTCATCGAAGGCATTCGCGCGCTCAAGGCCGGAGAGGGCGTCGAGAATTACGACGTGAACGCGCAGGCGTCGCGCCAGGAGATGCGCAGTTACGTCTGCGGCCAGTGCCACGTGGAATACTATTTCAAGGGAACCGAAAAGCGACTGGTCTATCCGTGGGCGAACGGGCTGAAGGTCGATGACATAATGGCCTATTACGAAGCCGAGAAATTCAAGGACTGGACGCACGCCGAGACCGGCGCTGAGGCGCTCAAGGCGCAGCACCCTGAGTTCGAAATGTGGAATCAGGGAATTCACTCGCGGTCGGGCGTCGCCTGCGCGGATTGCCACATGCCATACAAACGAGTCGGCGCGTTGAAGATCAGCGATCACCATGTTCGCAGCCCTCTGCTCAATATCAATCAAGCCTGCCAGACCTGCCACAAATGGCCCGAAGAAGAACTGAGAGCGCGCGTCGAGATCATACAGGAACGCACCTTCAGGCTGCGCAACCTGGCGATGGACGCGCTTGTGGAATTGATAAACGACATCAAGGCGGCGCGAGCGGCCGGAAAGAGCGACGCGGAACTTGCCCCGTCGCGCAACTTTCAGCGCAAGGCGCAGTTCTATCTCGATTTCGTCGAGGCGGAAAACTCTACCGGATTTCACGCCCCGCAAGAGGCGGCGCGCATACTGGGCGAATCGATAAACTTCTCGCGGCAAGGGCAGGTCGCGCTGCGAAGTTCACCTTCCAAATAGAGCGCACGGGGCCAATGGCAGGATCAGCAAAACAACCCGGTTCGCTCTCAGGCATGGCCCTGTCCGCACAGAACGAAAAAGATTGTAAAAAATCGTCCGACGAACAACTCTTGGCTTTATTGCATCGTACCTTATAATGAATTTAGTCCTTTCGGTAGAGGAGATCAGTGATGTACGAAGTACAGAGCGATAATGAAAAGCGAGCGTCGGCCGCGGAGCCTTCCGTAAAGGCGGCGAGCAAACCTCTAAGGCCCTGGTTGAAAATGGCGGGCCTGGTCATAGGCACAGCCGGATCGCTGACCCTGTTGATCGGAGCAGCTACCTATCAGTTGTCGAGCATTCTGATACGTCCCAGACTCAAACGGCTTCCCCATCTCAAAAGGCCGCACCTGAGAAGTTTGATGCGCCGCATCGGCATCGCATTCGAAGACATCGTGATAGAGTCCTTCGACCGCACGAAGCTTTACGGCTGGTGGATGCAGAAAAGCGCGGATGCGCCTACGGTGGTCGTGCTTCACGGGGTGAACAACAATCGAACATCCGTTATACGCGCATCCCTCGTGCTGAGGCAGGCGGGCTTCAACGTGCTGGTCTTCGACGGCCGCGCGCACGGCGACAGCGAAGGCCGGTATGTCACTTATGGTTTCTATGAACGCCGCGACGTGGAGACGGTCATCGAGTGGTTGATCGCAGAGAAGGGGATCGATAAAGAACGCATAGGTCTTGCGGGCGAATCGATGGGCGCAGCCATAGCCTTGCAGGTAGCGGCCCAACTTCCCTGGATACGCGCCGTGTGGGCCGACAGTCCCTTTGCGTCATTGCGCCGGGTGACTGGCGAATACGTCCGCCGGGTCACGGGGTTGCCGGAGGCTGTGATAAGCCCCGTCTTGTGGAGCGTGATCCGCGTGGCAAACTATCGCGGCAAATTCGATGTCGAACAGGTATCCCCGCTCGCCCTCGCCGATCGGATAAAGTGCCCGGTCTTTCTCGTTCACGGGACCGATGACGACCTTATAGAAGTGCAGCACTCGGAGAACATACACGACGCGCTGCCGGGAAAGAAAGAGCTATGGATAGTCGAAGGCGTCACTCACGCGCGCTCGGCCCGCCGAGCCAAGCGCGAGTACGGCGACCGACTCACAGGCTTCTTCGGCGAGCACCTGAAAAAGTAAATTTGTGAAGATGTCGACGTGATGAGAGTCCGGCGCACGGGCATCGCAGCGAAAGTATTTGTATGCAAGCTTGATGGGCCATCGTATAAAATTATTTCTTACCATCGAATCGATCAAACCGTTTTTAAAGCGATAAGGAGACGGCACGGGTGAAAGTCCGGCATGTGAGAGTCGAAGAAGGTTACGATTACTGGTCCGACACTTATGACAGAACGCCCAATCCGGTCGTGGCGATGGACGCGCGATATACTCTCGATATTCTTTCGCCTGAACCTGACGAGCAAATCCTCGATGCCGGTTGCGGCACGGGGCGCAATCTGAAAAAGATGATCGCGGCAGGAAGCCAACCCGTAGGCATAGACTTCTCAACAGGGATGTTGAACATAGCGCATCGCAATCATCCCGAAGTGCCGCTCGCAAGGGCAGACCTCCAACAACCGCTGCCCCTGAGAGCCGGGTGCTTCGACGCCGCTCTGTGCGCGCTCGTAGGCGAGCACCTCGACAACCTGCCGCTCGTTTTCAGAGAAGCTCATAACGTCCTGAAACCGGGAGGCCGCATGGTCTTTTCTGTCTATCACCCTGAGATGGCCGCCGCAGGGATTGAAGCCAACTTCGAGCGATCAGGCACAGAGTTTCGATTAGGCGCTGTCCGCCACACTGTAGACGACTACCTGAACACCATCGAAGGCGCGGGATTCGGCGATCTCGCGCATCACGAATTTTTCGGAGACGAGGCGTTGATAGATACGATCCCCGCAGCTTCGAAGTACCTCGGCTTTCCCCTCCTGCTCGTTATCGAGGCGAGAAAGAGTGGCTGAAAACAATCTCAACCGGAAATCTTATAGGAGACAGCTTTCATGAAATCCAAAACATTCGCAATGGCCGCTTTCGCCTTTTTGCTTGCGGCCTCTTTTGCGGCCAACGTTCAATCTCAGGGCCGCGCGCCTCAAAAGCAGGCCCGCAGAGAAGTGGCCGTTACGTTCGACGACCTGCCTGTAGTCTCGACTCGCCGCGATCTGAAATCTCAGAGAGAGATAACCGCCCGTCTTCTGAAAAGCATCACGTCGAAGAGAGTCCCGGCAATCGGGTTCGTAAACGAAAACAAATTGCTCAGTGACGGCAAGCGGGATGAATCGCGCGTCGCCCTGCTTCGCATGTGGATAGATGCGGGGCTTGAACTCGGCAATCATACTTTCTCTCACATAGATCTGAACACCACGCCGCTCGCGGAGTTTCAGGATGATGTCATTCGCGGAGAAGAGGCAACCGCGCAACTCCTGGCCGAGAAGGGTAAAAAGCCGCGCTACTTTCGCCACCCTTATCTTCACACGGGAAGAGACTTTGAGACGAAGCAGCGATTCGAAGAGTTCCTCGCAGGGCGCGGTTACACGGTCGCTCCTGTCACGATAGACAACTCCGAATGGATATTCGCTCGCGCCTACGACAGGGCCATCGAAAACGGCGACAGGCGTTCGATGAAGCGCATAGCCGAGGCATACATTCCTTACCTGGAAAAGAAGTTCGAATACTTCGAGAAGCAGTCAGCCGTTCTCTTCGGTTACGAAATCAAACAGGTGCTCCTGCTCCACGCCAACGCGCTGAATGCGGACCATTTCGACGACCTCGCCCGAATGATGAAAAGGCGCGGATACGCATTCATCACTCTCGAAGAGGCTTTGAAAGACGAAGCCTATCGTTCGGCAGACACTTACACAGGCGCGGGAGGCATAACTTGGTTGCACCGATGGGCGATCACAAAAGGAATGAAAGGGGAATTCTTTCGCGGAGAGCCTGCCACACCTGATTTCATACTGAAGCTCGCAGGCGTCACATCAGAATGAGCCGCACGGCGAGCGTTCGGTATAATGTGCGCGGGGTAAAATGAAACTTTCTCAGCACGGAATCTTATTTGGAGTGCGCCCCCCGAGGCGGCGATTTGGCTGCGACAGGAGCCTCTCACGAAAGGAAAGCGGCTAAAGATTTCTTTCTTGTCCGGGCCGCCGCACTCCAAATAAAAGTCGCTCATACCCGAACTCTCGATGAAAAGTTTCAATGCATGCCGCGCACAGTATAAATCAATCATCCATAAAAGATTTCGCGGCTTCAATCCAACAAAGAGAGCGGAAATATAAAGACACCCATGTGTCAAATCCACAATCGATCCCGCGAGGCTTGCCGCGCTTGCATTACTTTGCCGCCAAAATGCGTCTTTATATAGCGCCGTGATTGCCGGTTTGCCTTCCGACCGGGATTGCCACGAAGGGCTGAGGGGATTGGCCGGTTATGCAATTCACCTTTATCTGCACGAGTCATGGAGGCGGCTTCGCCGCAGTGATGTGCGGATGGTCTTCGACCTTCCGGGATCGTCCTTTTTATCATAAGGGGCTGCGCCCCGCGCCGGGCGTAGCCCGAAAGAGTTTTAGCGAAGTGGCCCGGCAAGTTCGAGACTTGCCGCACATCACTGCGGCATAGCCGCGAAAATACTACGACTGTCCTCGAAAGCATCACTGTGGTATAGCCGCGAAAATACTACGGCTGTCCTCGAAAGCATTGCTGTGATATAGCCGCGAAAACATTGCTGCCGTCCTTGAAAGCGTTGCTCCGGCATAGCGGCGAAACCTTAATCGCCAAAAATCTGCCCGCCGCTTCCTCGCCCTCCGCGCCGGAATCCGTTACAATCTCGCTCTGATATTTTCATCGCGGAGGTCTTACTACTCAATGCAGGTGCTTGAACGAATTCGGGCGCGAGCCGCCGCCGACCCTAAACATATAGTCCTGCCCGAAGGCGAAGACGAGCGCACTATCGAGGCCGCTGCCCTCGTCGCCGCCGAACGCATCGCTCGCCTTACACTCATCGGCCGCGAAGACGCGATACGCGATAAGGCTTCACGTATCGGCGTCACACTCACCGGTGTCTCGATACTCGATAATGAAAATTCTCCCGAACGCGCACGCTACGGGAAGGCTTTCTATGAAGCCCGCCGCGCCAAGGGTGTGACTCTCGAAGAAGCTCATCGGCAGATGGAAGATGTGCTCTACTTCGCCAACATGATGGTGCGCGAAGGTCACGCAGACGGCACAGTGTCGGGGGCGAATCATACGACCGCTCGCACGGTAAGCGCGGCGCTCCGCTGCATCGGTCCTAGAGAAGGCCTCAAGGTCGTTTCGAGTTTCTTCCTCATGGTTATCCCCGATAATCCCTTCGTTCCAAACGGCGCGCTCGTTTTCGCCGACTGCGGAGTGGTAATCAATCCTTCGGCGGCCGAGCTTGCCGAAATAGCCATAGCGTCGGCCGATTCGGCGCGGGCTATGCTCGAATCGGAGCCGCGAGTCGCTATGCTCTCTTTTTCGACCAAAGGGAGCGCGAGCGACCCGCTCGTCGATAAAGTCATAGAAGCCACCCGCACGATTCGCGCGCGCGCCCCGCACCTGCTCGTTGACGGCGAACTTCAGGCAGATGCCGCGATTGTTCCTGCCGTCGCCGACAGGAAAGCGCCCGGCAGTCCCGTTGCAGGGCGCGCGAATACTCTTATCTTCCCCAACCTCGAAGCAGGCAATATCGCCTATAAACTCGTCGAACGTCTCGCCGGAGGCTCGGCCATCGGTCCCATACTTCAAGGACTTGCGCGCCCCGCTAACGACCTCTCTCGCGGATGCAAGGCCGAAGATATCCGCGATGCCATAGCCATCACGGCAGTCCAGGCCCAGGCCACTAAATCGAATAGTTATTGACAGCTTCGAAATCAAAAAATATAATTAGCAGTCTCACTGGGAGAGTGCCAGCCATCCGTATGGCCGCGCTCTCATAACAGGAGGGGTTTCATTCAATAAAGAAAGGAGCGTGAAGAAACATCATGGCAAACATAAGGCCACTGTACGACAGGGTGATAGTCAAGCGAATCGAGGAAGTAGAACAGGCTCGGGGAGGCATCATCATTCCTGACACAGCGAAGGAAAAGCCGCAGGAGGGCGAGGTCATCGCTGTCGGGAACGGCAAGGTGCTAAATAGCGGCGAGCGCGTCCCGCTCGAAGTCAAAGCGGGAGACCGTGTGCTCTTCGGCAAATACGCGGGCAGCGATATCAAGCTCGACGACGAAGAGTACCTGATCCTGCGCGAGGATGACATCCTCGGCATTATCGAAAGAGCCGCAAAGGGCAAAGGCAAATAAGTAGATTTTTCAAGTTAGGAGAATACAGAAATGGCTAAACATATCGCATTCGGCGAGGAGTCTCGCCGCAGTTTACTGTCAGGAGTGAACCGTCTGGCCGACGCGGTCAAAGTGACCCTCGGTCCCAAAGGTCGCAACGTCGTCATCGAAAAGAAGTTCGGCTCTCCTACCATCACTAAAGACGGCGTCACGGTCGCCAAAGAGATCGAACTCGAAGATAGACTGGAAAACACCGGCGCTCAGATGGTCCGTGAGGTCGCAAGCAAGACTTCCGATGTCGCAGGCGACGGCACCACCACAGCTACGGTTTTGGCTCAGTCCATATTCCGTGAGGGCGTCAAGACCGTAGCCGCCGGAGCCAATCCTATGGCTTTGAAACGCGGCATCGAAAAGGCCGTTCAGCGCGCCATCGAGGAAATCCAGAAGCTGTCGAAACCCGTCAAGGGCGATGCCATCGCTCAGGTCGGCACAATCTCCGCTAACGGCGATGCCACTATCGGGCACCTCATCGCCGAAGCCATGGACAAGGTCGGCAAGGACGGCGTCATCACGGTCGAAGAGTCTCGCACGCTCGATACTTCTCTCGAAGTCGTCGAGGGCATGCAGTTCGATCGCGGCTACCTTTCACCTTATTTTGTGACCGACCCCGAAAGGATGGAAGCCGTGCTCGAAGACTGTCTCATATTGATTCATGAGAAGAAGATTTCTTCGATGAAAGACCTGCTGCCGCTGTTAGAGCAGGTAGCTCGTCAGGGCAAGCCTCTTTTGATTGTGGCCGAAGACGTGGAAGGCGAGGCGCTCGCAACTCTCGTCGTAAACAAGCTGAGAGGGACTCTACAGGTGTGCGCCGTGAAGGCTCCCGGATTCGGAGACCGTCGAAAGGCGATGCTCGGAGACGTGGCGGTGCTGACGGGCGGAAAAGCGATAACCGAAGACCTCGGTATCAAGCTCGAAGGCATACAACTCGTAGACATGGGCCGGGCGAAGAAGGTTGTCGTAGACAAAGACAACACCACTATAGTCGAAGGCGCGGGAAAGAACGACGAGATAGAAGGCCGAGTTCGTCAGATACGAGCGCAGGTAGAAGACACGACCTCCGATTACGACCGCGAGAAGCTGCAAGAGCGACTGGCGAAGCTCGTAGGCGGAGTCGCTGTAATCAAGGTGGGAGCCGCGACCGAGACGGAGTTGAAAGAGAAGAAGGCGCGCGTGGAGGATGCTATGCACGCGACGAAGGCGGCAGTGGACGAAGGGATAGTGCCTGGCGGAGGAGTGGCATTCATCCGAGCGCAGAAAGCACTGGAAGGATTTGTGTTGGAGAACGACGATGAAAACATCGGCGTGGGGATAGTGCGAAGAGCGCTCGAAGAGCCGTTGCGCCAGATAGTGCAAAATGCGGGATTCGAAGGAGCCGTAGTAGTAGAGCGAGTGAAGTCGGACAAAAGCCCGAACTTCGGTTTCAACGCAGAGACGGAAGAGTATGGAGACATGTTGAAGCAGGGAGTCGTCGACCCGACGAAGGTGGCGCGTTCGGCATTGCAGAATGCATCCTCGATAGCGAGCCTCTTGCTTACAACCGAGGCGCTCATTTCCGATCTCCCCGAATCGGAAAAGGATATGCCGCAGATGCCCGGCGGAGGAATGGGCGGCTTCTAGCAAACAAGCAGGAGAGAGAGAAAGCAGGGGTGCAGAGGAGCAGGGGTGCAGGGGAGATACTCTCAGTCATTTACTCGCCCGCACCTGATCGCTTGATCATCTCTGCACCCCTGCACCTCGATTGCGAGATGTGGGTTCCGACTGAGGCGGTAGAGGAGAAGCACCCCTGCTCCCCCGCACCCCTGCTCCCTTGCATGTTTTTCAGTCGAAATAGCGTGATTGGGCGCGGTGTTGACGCTCGATTTCTTCGAGCAGGGCTTCGGGCGAGAGTTGATCGGTCGCAATGCCTAGCTTGGCCGAAATGGGTTGGGCGATTCGCGCCGCCAGGACGCTGCGATTCGGTTCGGGAAGTTCGAACCTGCGCTTGAGGAAGGTCTCGACCGCGCGCAATTCGCGCTCGTCGAGCAACCGCGTGTTGGCGGTGAAAGATGCAGGCGCGGCGCGCTCGAATCGCGCCTGCTCTATCTCGGATATTTTTATTATCTCCTCAAGCGACGGCGCTTCCGTCGCCCGCTCTTTTACGACCACGGTCCCGGCCACGAAATCCCCTATTCGCTTCGAACGCGGGCTGAAGATTATCGAAACCACGCCGACCGCATAAGAGAACGTGGGTTGCAGATCGATTATCAGGCGAAGCAGGTTTCTGACGAAGACCTCGAAGAACCTGACCGGGCGGCCGTCTTCGCGAACGACGCGCAATCGCATGATTCGCTTGCCCGGCGTCTGCCCGCTCCAGAGCGTCTCGAACGCGACGAAGTAGCCATAGTATATGCCAAAAACCGCAAGCACCGTCAGCGCAAGCGTCCACGTCCCCATCGAATCGAAGAGGCTCCAATCGGTGAGGACTCCGGCAACGATCAACACGAGCGTGAGGGCTACGACCTGTATACAATGGTCTATCGCTGCGGCGAGGAAGCGGTTGCCCACGTTGGCCAGAATGTAATGCACCTCGACGCGCTCGGGCGTCTCGATTATAAGTTCGTCGTCAAGCATAACAAAAATAAATTATGAACGATGAACGATGAATGATGAACGGCAGATCGATTCATCATTCATCATTCATCATTCGCCCTTTCAACGAGCGGCAAAACGATCGAGAGCACCGACCTGTGCGTTTCATCGGCCGTGCCCGATGCATCGACCGGGCGAATGCGCGAAGGGTGAGCGGCGAGGAGTTTCAAGTAACCCTCGCGCACCCGCGCGTGAAATTCGCCCGCCTCGTCTTCGAATCGCGTCATTCCCTGCTCGGATGAGACCGCGCTCTGCCGGGCGTCGAGCCTTGCACGGGCCGCTTCCGGCATCAGGTCGAGCAAGATCGTGAGATCCGGCGCAAGCCCGTCGGTCGCAAGGCGATTCAATTCGTTTATGACCTCAAGGTCAATCCCGCGGCCGTACCCTTGGAAAGCGACCGTAGAATCGGTGTATCGGTCGGAGATTACTATGCGACCCGTTTCGAGGG
>JAKEHD010000750.1 GCA_022615215.1 Blastocatellia bacterium | reverse complement strand
TTACGCAGCGATACTCAACCGGGGACAGGTGCCCGCTGATTTCACAGGGATGTTTGCACAGTCGGGCGTCACGCTCAACAACGCCACCGTCCAGGTCATCAAAGCCAATGAGGAGTGGGTGCTCAATAACCCCGACGGCAACAACGCGGGCAACGACCCCGCTTATCCTATCAAGGCGACCAGGACCACTATGAACATCTTTGCGACGGGCGATCCGCAGACGCCTGTGTTCCCGGCGGCCGCGGGCACACCCGTCCGGTTCCGCCTTGTCTTTCCGGGAGGCTCGACCAACAACACGCCGAACCAGCCCGCAGTCCTATATGTTCACGGTCACGGCTGGCAGGAGGAGCCTTTCGTGCAGGACTCCACAGTGATAGGCGACAACACGCTCTCGCAGTGGTTCGGCTCCGAGCAGATGGCCATTTACCAGACGTTCAATTTCGTCTTACCGAGCGCGGGCGGCCCTCAGAAAGTTGCGGGCGATTATCTCTACGCCGGATACCAGCAAGAAGACACAGGTATCTGGGGACTTATGCGCGTCTACAAAGCGGACCTCGCCATAGGAGAAGCCTTGCTGACCGGGACGGCTTCGAAGACGCTCAAGGTCAGTGGCACCTGGACCGGAGCCAGGACCGTAACGATCCGGGTAACCTCCAAAGGCAAAACCGTTGAAGGCGATGCCACAGTGAATCCGAATGGAACGTGGAGCTTCCGTATGGATAATGTCACACTCGCGCCTGGCGATATAGTGACGGCCACGTCTTCCGACGGGGCTGTAGCGACGAGGAAAATCGAAGTTCCGAATATTCCCTGAATCAGCTATCAGTCATCAGCCATCAGCCGTCAGTCTTCAGATAATAAGCTGATAGCTGATGGCTGATGGCTGACCTCCAGAGCGGCATTATGGTCAACACACGGTTCAACGGCTCTCGAAAAAAACGGGTGCCCGCCTCAAAGGTATGCTGCGCAGTATTCATCTCTATTTTACTGATGACGACTTCTCTCCTGGCGGGTCCGCAAAAACCCGCTCAAACGTCCGCCGGGGAGAATAAATCTTCTCAGAAACCGAATGCCCCGCCGTCCGGCTCGGTCGCGGCTTCACGCGCTTTCGCCCCCGCGCCGTTCAGGGAGAAGGTCGTCCGCGAAGGCATAGAGATAGATTTCTCACTTGAGTTTTTACATCCCCCTGAGAGACCGTCACCCAAGCTCCGAGAAGGCGACGATGTGGTATTTCGATTCCGTGTAACGGATGCGGCCACAGGCACGCCTTTGAGGGGCGCATACCCTGCGGCCTGGATGGACCTGCATCCGGAGGGAGAAAAAAGCACCCCGGAAACGTGCCGTAAAAAGGTACAGAATTTTATCGGGGGGAGCATCTTCTCGAAGGCGGAACTCGACCTGAATGCCTATTACGTTGTCACACTGAACGCGGACGCTACGCTTTCGGTCGTAGACCCGCTGTTCGGGTTTGGCGGCTCGAAGCTCCTCGCTTTTATAACTTTGCAGAGCTACGGCTACGACTGGGCGCTGACCGAAGATCAAACCCGACTCTTCGTTTCGATGCCCGAAGCGAGTCGAGTCGCGGTCATCGAAACCGCTTCGTGGAAAGTGTCTGCCAATCTCGACGCGGGACCGCGCCCCGCCCGCCTCGCCCTGCAACCCGACGAGCATTACCTTTGGGTGACGAACGACGATTCCGAGGCTCCCGGCGTCACAGTGCTCACGACTGCGAGCCTCGAAGTGGCGGCGCGCATTCCTACGGGGAGAGGCCGTCATGAAATAGCTTTCAGCGATGACTCCCAGCTTGCTTTCATAACCAATTCGGAAGAAGGCACGTTGTCGGTGATAGATATCCGCGAGTTGAAAAAGATCAAGGACATCGAGACCGGCAAGAACCCTGTCTCAATCGCTTTTTCGCCTGCGGCCCGGTCGGTCTATGTCGCGCACGAAGGCGATGGCCAGATAGTCGCCCTCGACGCCAGCCGGCAGAGAATCGTCGCGCGTATCAAGGCCGAACCCGGACTTGCGCAAATCAGGTTCGCTCCCGGCAGGCGAATAGGGTTCGCCGTAAACCCCGAAAAGGATCTCATACACGTCATCGACGCCCCCACCAATCGCATAGTTCAAACAGGAGAACTCGGAGATGGACCCGATCAGGTAGCCTTCACAGACAAGCTCGCTTACGTGCGCCATCGCGGAAGCGAGATCGTGCTCATGATTTCGCTCGACGAAATAGGGGTCGAGGGCCGTCCCGTCCAGGTGGTCGATTTCCCCGGCGGAGAAAGCCCGCCCGGCAAGATGACGAGACCCACCCCTGCCGATGGAATAGTTCGAGCGCCCGGCGCTGACGCCGTGCTGATAGCCAATCCTACAGATAAAGCGGTCTACTTCTACAAAGAGGGAATGGCGGCCCCTATGGGAAATTTCAGCAACTATAATCGGGAGGCGCGCGCTGTGATGGTCGTGGACCGGAGCCTTAAAGCGCGCTCCTCTCCCGGAGTCTATGAGACCGTTGCGCGCTTGAGGCGTCCGGGAATTTATGATGTGGTCTTCTTCCTCGACACTCCTCGCCTCGCCCATTGCTTCGAGGTAAAGGTGGATGCGGACGCCGCGCTCGCTCAGGAGAGAAGGGCCACCCAACAGGTTAAAATCAGGCCCTTGATTGCAAGCCGCACCATTCAAGCGGGTAAGAACGCCCGTTTACAATTTCAGTTGACGGACCCGAACACTTCGGCTCCCCAGACAGGTCTCGATGATGTAAATATTCTGATTTACATGCCGCCGGGCTGGCACAAACGCTACCGTGCGGAGGCGATGAGCGAGGGCGTATATCGGATCGACTTCGTGCCTCCGCAACCGGGGGTCTACTATGTTTATGTCGAGTGCCAGTCATTAGGGCTGACTTTTAACAATCCTCAATACCTCGTTTTGGAAGCGACGGCTGAGAAGAAAGCAGAAAAATGATGCGTGATGCGTGATCGGTATTGACTGGTCACCGACCACCGACCCCTTCCCCTGGCTCCTGCCCTCTGATTACTGATGGCTGATGGCTGATGGCTGATGGCTGCCTTCCACTCCTGTCCGCGCTTCCGATGACTGATAAAGAAACGAGTATCTTTCGAGGAAGTCCGCGTATTTTTCCACCGTCTCTATATGCCCGCTTATAACGACCTTTTTGTATCGCTTGCGTTTGAGATAGTTTTCCGCTTCGGCCTTCCAGGAATCCATCTCGCACTCCGCGCAAGAAAGAAATCTTTGCCGCGTTCTCAGGTAGCCTCCGACAATCGCGTCCCAATCGCGGAATCGCTTCACGAGTTTTTTCGAAAATAATTTTTGAAGATCCCGATTAGCCACGATTTCATCGTGTGTCTTTTTGTAAGAACATCCCATAGCCTCATAGAGCGAGTTCCTTCCCTTCCGGGCGATCTCCTCTTCAACCCTGTATATTCGGCCGAGAAAATCCATTTCGCTAAACACCTTCTGCCCGTTGGTGGAGTTGCTGAGTATATGATGTTCATCCTCGACTGTGCCCGGAAGCCACCAGTGCGGGCGCATATAATCGACTCCTCTTTCAAGAAAGTTCAACATATCATGGTCCATGAATATGATCTTGACTTTCCATCGCCCTTCTTCCCATAAGCTCTTCAATCCGACATTCCTTCCCACGAACGATTCGCCGTTTGAATGCCCTCCGACGGCCATCAATGTGCCCCAGAAAGTTCCTATCTGCTGCATCACGGACAGATAGTTACGGTCGGCCGCGGCGCGGTTTTCAGGGACCGAAAAGGCCGCTTCTATATATTGCTCGTGATCTCGATATTTGATATCAGGCGGGGTGTAGACGCCGAGCGCCTCTTCGAGTATTTCATCAGCAAAGCGTCTGGCATCGCTCTTCGTATACTCGACCTTCAAACCTTTTTCAAAATAAATATACGGCCCTTCGGCAGAAAGATAATCCCTTAGCAGATTCAATCGAAACGAACTCGTGCCCGATAGTATCGCCTGTCCGGGCGCGGCATGTGTGAAAAACCGCACTGTAAGCCCTAATTCGCCGGGAAGTCCTAAACTGTCAGACCCTCTCTCACGTTCGAATGCTTCGACCGATCTCTCCATAGCCGTTCTCATCTCGCTGAATCCATCTCCGAAGATACTCGGATCGGTGAAGTAATCCAGTATGCGCTCTTCGCCGTCTTCTGATGGGACGCAGTATTTCGAAAATATCGAGACCGCTCTCGATACAGGTGCCGCCTTCTCATGCACGAGTCGAAAGATGTTTGCAAACCTGATGGCTTTGGCTGCCTCCCACACGAGGCTCGCTTTCATGCTGCCTCCGTCGAGGCGATGAGAAGGCGGCACGGGCTTTTCGTCTCTTCGGTAAACAACGCTGAGAGGGTGGTCTCCTCTCCGTCCGGCCCTTTTGATTTCGAACTCGATGCTGCTTCCGGGCGGTTTGACGACCAGTACGACGGTCGTCAAGGGATACTCCACAAGCGAATTCACCTCCGAGCTTGTCGCATCAGAGACCCAGTATATCTTCGATACCGCAAGCAATCTCCTGAGAATGCTCGCTTCATAATCGGGCATACCCGATAGCGCATGCTCCACCTCGCCTTCCATATTCGGGGATACGGAAGGGTCTATCATCCCTGCGGAAACCCGCACCTGATCGAGTATTCGCTCGACCACCTCTTCGGGAGTGAAGAGGTAGCGCCCCAGCGCCAGTTTGCACTCTCTTCGAGATATATGTATGAAATCCGCCAACCCTTCCCTGGCGGTTTGCTTTCCTCTTATTTGATCGTGGACCCGTTTCAGCCTTTCAAGGTTTCGGCGAACTTCCAAAACGAACCCGCGCAAATCGGTCGTCGAGTAGCCCTCTTTCAATACGGAGTCTTTGACTTTCGAGCCGGTTCCCGCATCGGATTTGAGATTGAGTCGAGTAAAAAGAGAGTCGAATTCCTCTATGCTTTCAACCGGCAGCTTCAAGACCTGATGCTCAAGCATCAAAACCGCCAGTCGCCTGATCTCCCACGAATCGCCCGCGCTCCCTTTTGCCACATCAATGAGGTTCGAAGCAAAAGTGCTGCAATAGTCTTTATGCCGGAAGAATTCGTCGAATAAATCAAGGGCGCGTGTGTCTCCATCGAACTCACCGGCCAGAATATCGAACAGATGATCCGGTATATCGCTACGAGAGTATCCTTTCTTATGCTTCATCATTTCGACTTTCCAGCCCGGTCCCGAAGGGCGATCATTCCGCGAAGTGCCTGCGCATAAAGATTCCTTTCTTCAAGATTCCTTTCCTCATCCGGGCCGTGAGAGTTCCGCAGGTCCAGAGCCGCTCGGAGGTCAGGAGAACCGGGGTACTGACTTTGCGCGATCGCTATAGAGGACGATCACACCTCACGGCCGTGCAAGCTTCTCCGCCTGTTCCGCTCTCGCATCTGTCCGAACGGTTCGATAAAGAAATGATCGCTCAAACCTGAGTTCAGGACCGGGAAACCTGCCGATGATATATCTGTTCCGCGCACAGAACACTCTTTACAGCCCGATTCCGCCTGATGATCTTTCCCATATTAAAGTAACCGCTTTCGGCCGGCACGATGCCGGCCGAAAGCGGGGTTTGATTCCATCGAGTCAAAAACCGGCACCTTCTGTAGATGTCGTCATCTGCCTGTCGCTATTTCCCTTTTTTCTTGCCCTTCTTTTTCTTCTTTCCGTTTCCGCCGCTGAGTGCCAGGGTCAGCGCCCAGAGAAGAGTTTGGGCCGTCGGTACATCCAGATACACGGCGACGACATCGGTAGGGCCGAGGCCCACCGCAGTCTTGCCCTTGCCGCCTGACTTGCTCTTGCCGCCCATATCATACCTCCTGTCAAACTGGAATTTGCGTCCTACACTTCACAAAGTTAAAGACGGTTCGAAAAGGCGGTTTGTGAATTTTCGGAGTTCTCGCCCCTTTTTGCAGGAGGGCCGAAGTAACGGCTCGAAGACTCGATACGTTATGGTCAGAAATATTACCGGAATGTTTCTACCGACAAAGAAGGCATTTCACCAAGCCCCTCGGCGCGGGGCAATATTTCGCGGGCCGCCCGGTATATATCCTTATCGTCAGGACACAACCGGTATGCCTTCATGATGGCTTCGGCTGCGGCCGGGAATGCGTCGGCCCTGAGTAGCCATCGGGCATAGAGATGCCAGCCGCGCGGACAGTTGGGGTGTTCCTCGGTGAACGCTCTCAGCACGGCGATGCCTTTTTCCATGTCGTCCCGGAAAATATGATAGAGGGCCAGCGACTCCCTTACCTCGGCCGCATCGGGGGCCAGCCGGAGCGCGTGCCGGATCAACTGCCTTGTTGTCTTGCCCTCTTCGCCCGAAACCAGCCCTGTGGAGGAGCGGTGGTCCGCCATGCGTTTCAAGGCCAGCACATCGTTGGGTTCCAACTCCAACGCGCGGGCAGTGCGCTGCCGCGCCTCTTCGGCGCGGCCCAACGCAATGAGCGCGATGTGGCTGTGGGTCAGCGCAAGTATGTCATCAGGGTCGATACGCAATGCCTCATCGAAAGCTTTCAGGGCATCAGCGGGGCTGTCTATGCGCAGACGGGTCAGTCCGAGAGCGTGCCAGTGGGCCAGGTTGCCCGGCTCCAAAAGGGCCGCTTCCTCGAACTGTTTCGCCGCCGCTTCAGGGCACAGGCGGCAGATTTCCATCCATCCCTTGATGTGGCAGAAAGTTGCGGGCTTGCGTGCCCAGGAGAGCGCGCTTTCATAAATCGCTGCCGCTTCTTCCTTCTTTCCCATAAGGCGGAAGATCGTCCCCAGTTGAAGCCATGCTTTCATCAAACGGGGCTGCTTCTCAAGCACACGGCGGTACTGCTCATCGGCTTCCTCCCAGCGACCCAACGCATACAACAGGTCGGCCAGTTCCAGGCGGTTTTTCCACCCCCGGGGGTGGCGCTGTACGTTCTTGCTCAAGGTTTTGACCCGAAGGTCCGGCCTCGTCGGCCTGCGGTCCAGAAATACTTGAAAGCTCTTCTCGATACCGGTGGGCAGGGTGATCTGCACGAGGCGTATGGCTACGACCTCGGACTGGATTTCTTCGGATTCCTGTGTGAGAAGACTTGCAGGAGCCGCAGGCACGCCATAAAGATTTCTTTCTTGATAAAGATTTCTTTCTTGCGCCGCCCGCTCGTAACCGTCAGCCGCTTCCGGCACAGGAACACTCTCTCCCGAAAGGTACGCATTCAACTTTCCTCGCAGAATGGCTCGCGCCTGTTGAATGCGTTTACGCACATTGTCGGGCGACAGGGTGAGGATGTCGGCTATGTCCTGGTAGGGCATCTCCTGAAAGAAGCGCAGTATGGCAGGCTCGCGCAGGCGTGGAGGCAAATCATCAACCGCGCCGTTTATGCGCATGCCCATTTCGCGCCGGAGAACGGCCTCCTCAGGGGTCTCGAAGCCCCTTGACACGGTTTCCTCATTGGCAACGGTTATTTCTTCGAGACCCTGAAGGCTTCGCGCGCGCCTTTCGCGCTCCCTGTGAATATCGAGGCAGAGGTTGCGAATCAGCCGGGTCAGCCAGGCTTTGGGATTGGTGACCTCTCGGGCATAAAAGGGCAATCTCTCCCACGCCTTCAGCATCGCCCGGCTGAGGGCATCTTCAGCCTCTTCGCGATTGCCTCCCATCTGCCTGAGACAGACCGAATACAGGTATTTCCGGTGTCCTTCCCACAATTCCCAGAAGGCTGCCGAGTCGCCTTCTGCAAAACACCTGAGCAGCGTCCGCGATTCTTCGGCCCTTTCCGCAGCTCGCTCATCAACCGCGCCAGGATCAGACCGGTTGCAGATGGTCTCCGCAGCCGAGTCCTCCAACCAGAGAATCCGAATATCATTATGAACCTCTGTTCCTCTGGCCGCTCCACTCAGGCGATCCATACAGGCAACGACGACCTCTTCTTGATCTACACCATTCTTCGACCAACTCTGATGTGGTCGCATTCGCACCTCCATCCTTTTCTTTTTGGCAACCTGGAAGGCAAAGCTTCAACTCGCTTATATCTCTTAAAGCGTAATTTCGTATTAAATCCCCTCATAAGACAGGGGAAAATATGTATTCGGGATGACGTTCAATCTTTCCCTACATGCGCTTTCGCAGGCTTTTCAAAAGCGCGCAAAAGGTTATCAAAAGGCCGGAATATCCAGGCCAATCCCGTCAGTTCTGTCAGAAGTCTTTATTTTTCAAAGCTGTTTACAGAAGTAGCTGGAATTCCGGCATCACCTGTAAAGTTCGGTGCGAATTCCTGAATACCCGACGCCTGTTCGACCCTCTTTTATATCTTTCTCACATCGGGAGTCCGTGACCGCCCTGATAATCGCTTGTCAAAGTTATAACCCAAATATTCGGCCGAAGCTCTTGATCGAACGCTTCGACTCGACTCTAGCACCCGGCATCGGAAAGAGTTGCTGGCTACTTTGTGAAAACCCTCAACAGCCGGGAACCCGATTTCTCGGTTGCTGAGTTATATGGTATCTACTACGGAAAGTCAAGTAGTTTCTATCGCGCCCCGTCGCAAAGCGGGCGGCAGGCAGGCAAGGGGAAGGCGTCTCAAGGCCGATGAGCAGGCTGAAAATCCTTTCGACAGGCGGTATTGCGCGAGGAACCGATGCTCGATCCTGGCGCAGAAAGCAGGCAGTTCAAGCTTCGCGCTTCTGAATTTCTTCGCTGCAAAATGGAGGGCCTTCACCGAGCGCAGGGGTTGTGCCTTTACCGGTCGAGGTACAAAACCGGGCTGACGGGCGCTTTGACAAACGTGAAATGCCAAAGCGCCCGTCAGCTAAAGGCTATCTCGATAAGCTATCTGAGCCATAGGCTATTTGGTCTCGCGGGTGCGGCGCTTGGTCTCCCGCAATACGGTCATGTAGTTGCGCCCGGCGTAAGTAACGCCCGGCACTATGCGCCCGCTGACCCCTACGTAAGCGTCCTTGCTCGGCACCCCGTGTTTTTCGCTGAAGACCCACATGCGACCCGTTCCATCGTCTATTTCGAACACGCCCTTGTCGAGCGCGCCATAAGAGCGGACCACTCGTCCGACAATCGTCACCTCTTTGTCGTGAAACCGTCCAGGGTCGCTCGTTATATCGTTTATGCTTCTCCGTTCCGGGCATCCCGTCAGAGCAAGCGCCAGCACAGCGATGGAAAGGCCCAGAAACATTCTCTTATTTTTCATCCTTTATTTTTCCTCCCGAACAGATGCAAGATGTAAAGGCGGCAGGGCTTTCTGGACGTTGCCGCACGAACCAGGACGGTCAAGCGCCCTGCCCTACCGCTAGTTTGAGACTTGAAGCAAGGCAAAGGATGCCTGCTGAAAGAAGCCAGGGAGCCGCAGGCGCAGGGGCGTTAGAAGGATGAAGGATGAAGGATGAAAGCCACTTGCTTCTTTTTCATCCTTTACCTTGCGGCCTTCATCCTTTCTGAACCCTGCGGCTCCCCGGCTCCCCTGCTTGATTTCTCCGCGTCAATGTTGAGATTCTGTAGCTGATAGCTGATATACTGCGCGCGGGGCCTGCATGAAAGTTTTTCCAGAGAGGAACGCTTATGTGGAGTGCGTCGCCCTTTTTCTTTCT
>JAKEHD010000137.1 GCA_022615215.1 Blastocatellia bacterium | reverse complement strand
GTAGCAAAAGCAAGATACCATCGGCTTTAGCCGCATGGAGTCTCAGTTTTTGCCTAACTTCTGGCGCATCCAAAGCGCCGCCGCTCGCGGCGCACTCCACATAAGCGTTCCTCTCTGGAAAAACTTTCATCTTGCCCCGCGCGCAGTATAGCAATTTGCGTTCATCATGTATGGGCCGGCGTCCCTCGCCCCCAATCGCTTCATTGGAATGAGGGGCGGCCCTCTGTGGCCGCCCGTACATGCAATTGTATTATTAAAGCGGAACGATGACGTTTTCTCCTGCTGTCTCGCCCCGCTCAAATTCATCGACTATATCGCGCCGAACGATTGCTGCCCGCTCGAAGACGGACCCGGCTGGTATTCGCACGCCGTCTGCCAGTATGCATTCTCGCACGCGCGCGCCGCGCTCGACCCTGACCCGTTGCCAGAGGACCGATTTCTCTACGACAGCGCCATCTTCTATAACACAATCCTCGCCCGATACAACCGAACACCCTTGCTCGCGGCAGAAGAGCATATTCGCTTCGAGGTAGCGCGAGAGCGTGCTCATCTCATACCACATGCCCGATGCAATGTGAGCGATTATGGCTTCGCCCGCTTCCATCGCTCGCGGATAGACATCCGTGACCGAGTGAGAAAACTGCGAGCGGGGAATGTATTCGAATATGCGGGGCGACAACACTTGAATGCCTGTGAACATAAGCGGCGCGACACCGGTTTTTGAATCATCGTCCAAAGGTTTGGGAAAGCCTGCGAATCGTGATATGTGACCGCGCTCGTCTACCTCGACTATGCTGAAATGCTCGCGCGAGGCGTTTTCTCTTAGAACCAGAGTCGCCAGGGCGCGGCGCTCTCGGTGTTCGCGGAGGGCTGCCTGAAGGTCTATGTCTGTTACTATCTTGCCGTTTATGACAACGAAATCCGAATCGAGCAGAAGGTCGCGCACGCGATCCAAAGCGCCGGAGGTTCCGAGTATCTCTTCTTCGTAAGAGTAATGAATATTCGCGCCGAAACGCGAGCCGTCGCCGAGCGCATCGCGAATGGAATCGGGCTGATGGTGCAGGTTGACTACAAGATCGCATAAGCCGTGTGCGGCCAGATACTCAACCGAGTAGGTTATCAGCGGGCGATTGAGAAAAGGAATGGCCGGTTTGGTGCGGTCTTCGGTGAGCGGCCACAATCGTGTGCCGAATCCTGCTGCTAGAATGACTGCTCGCATTTTCGGTCAGTGGTCAGTAGTCAGTAGATCGACCACAGATACCACAGATAACACGGAGAATATCTGAGAAATCTGTGCGATCAGTGGTCGGAAGTGCTACGGACCAAAAACAAGGTCTTCGAGCGGGACGCCGCGCGCCTCGCAACGCGATGCCTGCAATTCCGGGTAGCTCTGGCGAAGGCTATCTTTGGATGAAAACCCGGCCGTCTCTAAAACGTGCAAGACCTTGTTTACGTCTCCTTCGATCTCTATGAATTCGCCCATGGGGGTTTCATCGAACGTGACCTCAAGCTCCTGTCCGTCGAGCGTGAGGCTGTAGGATGTCCGGTATTTCTGATAGCGGAATACGCGGCGAAAGCCCAATCGCTCGAATAACTCTATCATGCGTTCGGGCGCGCTGGTATCGCTCTCTATCTCTTCCCGGACCTTGACGGGAGAGCCGTTGCTCTCCTCGACAACTCCTTTATAGGTGACTGAGCCTTTGCCTTCGACCGAGCGCACGCGCAGGGCAGCGCCCTGATTGAGAAGGCTGTGATCGGGCGTGTCGAGCAGCCAGTTGTCCTCGAAATGGCGCGGCTTTTTGAGCCTCAGATCGAAGCCCGCATTGCGAATACGATTTATGTCATCGCAAGCGAGCTTCACCTCCGTTTCGAAATGTTTCTCCATGATGGCTTGTCGGGTAGCCGCCCTTGCGGCAACGGGTAATTATTCACGTTCAGTCCATCGCCCGTCAATGCGATTTCAACCGGGCCGGATGGTATGATCTTTTTATGGTTGCCGCCGCGCGATTGCTGAATGGGTCAGGACAAGCCCATATCCCCCTTCACATTTGCGCTTCGTCGCTTCATTTATCGCTGCGGCTATCCCAGTAGGCGAGCTTCCACATTTCGACGAGGTACTCAACGTCCCAGGCGGCGCGATGCTGTTTGGGCACGCGCTTTCGCGCTTCCAAAATCAGAGCTTCAAGCTTTACCACTCCATAAACCCTGCTCGCGATATCGGGACAGAGCGTGTTCAATATGCAATCGTAGGCGTTGCCCAAAAGGAAATCGGGTTCCGGGTTTTCATATACGGAAAAGAGTTTCATGAGCCATCGGCCATCGAATCGCGGGGCGTCCGAATAAACTGTCTTGCCTGAGAGTTGCTCGTTCATACGTTCGCACACCCAGGCAGGCGGCTTGCCGTGCGCGATGAGTTCCTGTCTCGGTATCGTGTGAATCTTCTCCGATTCGGGGTCCCAATCGGTCCAATGCATTATGGTTTCGGGCGAGATCAGATGGCTTTCGATAGAGCCGTCGGCGAGGTTCCAGGCCACCTCTATTGGATAAGAGTAAGGCGATAGGCTCGAAGCTTCGAAATCGAGAAATGAGGGGATTGGCTTCATGGCGGTTTAAAGCTTCTCAGGTTCAGTGATAGTTTAATTCGCGGCGGCGAGCACTCCCTCGCTTTCGCCCCGGAATCGTAGTGCTTCTATCAGGAAGTTTTCAAAAATCAGCCGCCCGTCGCGGCTCTCGTCGCGGTGGTCCCAATAGCGGTCGTGCTGCCAGTCCTGGAAAGATTTCTCTATGTGAAACTGCACCCCGTAGATCAATTGCTCGGACGTGCGGCGGACCATCATCTGGATTTCCGAAAGATAACCGCGAGCAAGCTGTTCGAACCCATCGGGCAGACGGTCGAGTTGAAGGCCGTGATTTTGCCATACGCGCAAAAGGTGTTTGCGTTTCGTGTAATTCTGCCAGCGCCGTTCGAGGTGCTCGTCTATCCCTGCGAAGATGGGATCGGAAGAGTCCGTGATCTTGACGTATTTATACTGATATTCGACAGGGCGGTCGTAGCGGCGTTCGCTCGGCAGCTTGTAATCGAGAGTCACCACCACTGAGCCGAACGACTGCCCCACTAGTTGATGGCCTCCGCATATAGCGAGCACGGGCGTGCGGTTCGATTTGATGAAGCGGTCGAATCCCGCAATCAATCTCTCGTCGTAAAAATCGAAGTCCCTCAACGTGCCGCTGAGGACTATGGCGTCGGGGTCGAAGTCGGCGACGAGGTCGCTGTCGAGCTCTGAGAGGTGGACCGGGCGAATGACGGGAAGTTTTACCAGATTGCGTATATTGCTCTCGATATTGGCCATTGCGAGCGAGGCGATCTTTCTTTCGTAGCGGAGCCATCGCTCGGCGTTGAAGTCGGCCTCGTTGCGGGCCACCTGTGAGAAATGAGATTCTTCCTCGATCAAGTTATCGACGGTGATTACGCGCATCTTTTCGATCTGAGGAGTGATCGGCTCGAAGATGCAAAGGTTTTTATCTATCTGATTTTGTGTCCGTTCCATATCGTTCCCACGATTCCAATAATAGTTCCTCAAAATATGGAAAACCTTCCTTTAAAGAAAATCCCTCCACATCTGAGGTTTTCAGTAAACGGAGACTATAGACTCCCGCCAACCCCAGATACTCAAGATTCCTGCTTGCGTTGTAGTCCGCATCCGCCTCATATCCACAACTCACGCATTTGAACCTCTCCCCTCTGCGGTTTTTCCTATCGATCTTGCCACAGTGCGAACATCGCTGCGAAGTCTTGTAGGCCGAGACATACACTATGCGGATGCCCAACTCTTC
>JAKEHD010000749.1 GCA_022615215.1 Blastocatellia bacterium | reverse complement strand
TGAAGCCGAGCGGTCGACCTTCGTGGGGTCTTTGCCCGAAAAAGCGCCGCCGCCGTGCGCGCCCGCTCCGCCATAGGTGTCGACGATTATCTTGCGGCCCGTAAGCCCCGTGTCGCCCTGCGGCCCGCCCACGACGAAGCGGCCTGTCGGGTTTATGTGGAAGCTCGTCTTGCCGTCGATCATCTCGCCGGGAACCACGGCCCTAATGACGTGCTCGACCATGTCTTCGCGTATCTGCTCGTTTTCCACCTTGTCCGAGTGTTGTGTCGATATGACGACGTTGCTGATGCGGACGGGCTGGCGATTGACGTATTCGAGAGTGACCTGGGATTTGCCGTCGGGCCTGAGATAGTCTAGCAGTCCTTCTTTGCGTACATCCGACAATCGGCGCGTGAGCTTATGCGCAAACATGATCGGCATAGGCATAAGCTCAGGGGTTTCGTTGCAGGCATAGCCGAACATCATTCCCTGATCGCCCGCGCCTCCTATGTCTACGCCCATGGCTATATCGGGCGATTGAGTGTTTACGGCCGTGATAACGGCGCAGGTGTCGCAATCGAACCCGTACTTGGCGCGGTCGTACCCGATTTCGCGAATGGTATCGCGTGCTATACGGTTGTAATCCAGGTGGGCCGAGGTGGTTATCTCGCCCGCGACTATGACCAGTCCCGTAGTCAGAAGCGTCTCGCATGCGACGCGACCGTGCGCGTCTTCGCGCAGAACGGCGTCGAGCACTGCATCCGAGATCTGATCGGCCATTTTGTCGGGATGACCTTCTGTAACAGACTCCGACGTGAATAAGTGCTTATAAGTGATACTCACTGAATGTTTGCCTCCTGATAGCTGATGCCCTTCGAGGGACATGATAGCAAGCCCTGAGCTTGCGTCAAAAGCACGACAATCTACCAGACGGCCGGACGTATAGTCAAGGAAGCGATAGGAGATGGATTTTCGGCTGATGCGATGTTTCGCAATTGTGCGAGCGGGCGTGAAAAATGCGGAGTATGTTACAGCAGGGCTGTTGCAAAGTAGGTTGACAAAAAGAAAGAGCCTTCCTGGGAGCGCAGGCATCCTGCCTGCATGTCTTGAGGAGACGCCTATTTTCGAGAAAATCGACAATAGCGCAGGTCCAGCACGCTAGAAGCGTGCGCTCCCAGGTACTTTGCAACTGCCCTGCCCTTAGTTGCGCCCTCACAAAGTGGGCTGTTAGTATTGAAACAGGCTGGCGCAGTATGACCAGCGAACAAGCAATCTACAATAAGCGATCAGCCGCCCTCGCGAGCCGGAGGAAGAAAGAAATCTTTAAGCGCGGACCGAGATGCGGTCCCGTCGGACGCGACTCCCGAGGTATCAATCGAACATCAGTTATGGGTCATTGAAGGAAGGGAGTGTATAACTCATGAAAAATCGCTTGGCAGTCTCAAAGCGAATCGTTGTTCTGGCGATCGCGTTCATAATATCGGCAGGCCAGATGGCTGCGCTCGCAGCCGATAATAAGGACAAAGGGAAGCCGCTCAAGGAGAAAGAGAATCCCTTGATGATCGGCAAGCGGAACATCAACAAGGGCAGCATTAATTTCTACTCGCTGGAAAAAGAGATGAATATCGGCCGCGAGCTTGCAGCCGATATAGACCGTCAGGCCAAATTCATCACCGATCCCCTCATCGCCGAATACATAAACCGCGTAGGCCAGAACATAGCCCTCAACTCGGACGCGAAGCTCCCCTTCACTATAAAGGTGATCGAATCGCCCGATGTGAATGCGTTCGCCCTGCCGGGCGGGTTCCTATACGTCAACAGCGGATTGATACTCGCCGCCGACAGCGAAGCCGAAATAGCGGGCGTCATGGCGCACGAAATAGCGCATGTCACGGCGCGGCACGGCGTAGAGCAGGCATCGAAGGGCAGACTGTTTCAATGGCTATCGATACCGCTGATATTCGTCGGCGGGCCTGTGGGCATGATAGCTCAGAATGCAATCGGGATACTCGTGCCGCTCACCTTTTTGAAATTCAGCCGCGGGGCCGAAGAAGAGGCCGACCGGCTCGGCCTGCAATACATGTGGGCATCGGGTTACGACCCGACCGAGATGCTCAATTTCTTCGAAAAGCTCAAGGCGAAAGAGAAGGACGATCCGGGCACGCTGGCAAAAGTCTTCAGCACACATCCGACAACGAAGAAACGCATGGAAAAAGCCCGCGCGCTGCTCGTGCGCTTCCCCGAACGCGACGAGTACATGATCTCTACATCCGAATTCAACAGGGTCCAATCGAGACTTCTCGAACTGACCAACCAGCGCGTGATAGAGAATGGCGGAAGCGGCGGGCCTACGCTCAAGCGCAAGCCCACGCTCGAACGCAGAGACCGCGACTCTGATGATGGTCCTAAGAATCCTCCTGAACTCAAACGCAAGCCCACGAGCGGCAATTAACGCGACGCAAAAGAACAAAGCGAAAAAGCGCGGCCGACGAGAGCCGCGCTTTTTTTATCTGACAACATCAGCCCGAAGGCGCGCAGGACTCGATGAATTCGCGCAGCGCGTCGAGGTACGCATCGCCGCCTACGATATAGGTCGCGTTGTGCGGTGCGCCCCGGACTTCGTAAAACTCTTTGGGAGCGGGCGCTGCTTCATAAAGCCTGTGGCCGAGCTCGTAAGGCACAACCTCATCCGTAGGGCTGTGGACGAAGAGCTTGCGGCATCCGATGCCCGCGATCTTCGTTATCGAATCCATCCGCGTGCGCAAAAGCACCGTTGGAAAGACGGGCAGGACGGATTTTGCCATGTCGGAGACCGATGTGAAGCTCGATTGAACGATGAGACCGGCAGGCTCGACTTTGCTCGCAAGGTCTACGGCTACGGCCCCGCCGAGCGATTTGCCAAAGATGATTATCCGTTCGGCAGGGACGGCGCGCTTCGTCGTGAGATAATCCCACGCCGCTCGGGCGTCCGCGTATAAGCCGTCTTCGGAAGGGCTGCCTCCGCTTTTGCCATAGCCGCGATAATCTACGATGAAGACCTGCGCGGGCAATCTCATGAGCATTCGAATCATGTCGTAGCGGTGGGTTATATTGCCCGCGTTGCCGTGAAACCACAGCAGCACCATCCGGGCAGGGATTTCGGCCGTAGCGCCGTCCGTGACCTGATGCGGCGTGCAGTACCACCCATGAAGAGTGATGCCGTCGGATGTCTCAAACAAACAGTCCTCGATCTTTGGAACGATCCCCCCGCGACCGGCTGCCAGGTTGACGGCTTCCCATCGCCCTTCGGGATATTTCACGGGAAAGTATATGAGATTTTTTTCGAATATCATTACAAGCGCCACAAGTCCGGCGCACAATAACAGAATGATGCGCGCCATACGCCAGCCGAAGCCCTTGTTGCTCCAGAAGTTTTTCAAGAACTTTTTCACTGCGAACCCGGTGAATATATTAGAAGCTCATCGGCAAAATTTCCATGCGACAGGGGCGAATGATCGAACCGAGGTCCGAACTGTATGTTCGTCATTTTAGCAATCGCCTTCACGCCTTTTGAAACCGATAAGACAAAAGCCTTGACCTGACCGAGAGCTATATGATACGGATAACTCTCTTGCAAGCCTATAATCGCAGACATAGACCCCGGTATCGGAGCAGTACCGGGAGCGCCGCGTAGCTCCGGCGCGCTGATGCCTGCATAAGGCGAAAGAGCCTCGCAAGGGACCGGCGACGGAACCTTATTATAAGTGGGAACCGAGTTGTCACATAAATCAATGGGGGATTTCGAGAGGAAAGGGGATTTCACAATGCGACGCTGGCTATATCTATCTGCCGTCCTGATTGTCTCTATTGGAAGCTTGCTGCTTGCGCCGGTCTATTCGGCCGCCGCCCTGCAATCGAGTCAAAGCACACATCAGCATGGAACCAAAAGCGCACCGCCTGATGAAAAGAGTCGTCCTTCTCCGAGCGTACAGTCTACGCTCAAAGTGAGCGTTACTCCCTGGGGACCGGATCAGGCGACTATCGACGCTACGAAGAGCAGGTTGCTCAAAGACCCTTCGGTCACAAACTACCTGAGCGGAACCAAGCACAGGCTGCTCTCTTTCGAACTGCTCGAATCGCAGGAGAAGTTGAGAGGACGCCCGGCCCCGCCGCGCGCCTATCGCGCCCTCATCTTCGATTACACAAACAACAGGTGTGTCAACGTAAAGGGGCGATTCGACAGCACGGACCTCGATGTTTCAATATCGCAGGATCAGCCGATTCCGAGCGACGAGGAGTTCGACGCGGCCATAGAGATTTTGCTGAGAGACCCTCAACTAGGTCCGCCTCTGCGCGACAAACGCCTTCTGGCCTATCTCTCCATGCCGCCGGTCGTGGAATTCTCTCAAGCTGATGATCGCGCGGAGCGCACGCTGAGGATTCAGTTGATGCCCGTCGACGCGGGTCTTTCGCAGGAGATCGTCAGGGTCAACATGATGCGCGAGACGGTGCTGCGGCTCTCGGATCGTCCCACGCGCACAGCGCCGGACCCCTCGGCTCCGTGCGGCGTGCCGAGCGGGGGCCAGCCCACTACGAGCAGGGGCACCGCAGGCCAGTTCGAGGTCGTAATCACTCAGGGCAACACGGAGATATGGAGGTTCGTGGCCGTGAGACCGGCGGCATCTTCCGGGACGCGCGGTTCGGGCATAGAGTTGATAGGCGTCGATTATCGCGGCAAGCGCGTGCTCGGACGCGCGCACGCTCCGATTCTAAACGTGCAGTATCAGAATAACGGGTGCGGCCCTTTTCGCGATTGGCAGTGGCAGGAAGGTATGTTCGTGGCCAACGGGACGGATGTCGCTCCCGGAATCAGAAATTGCACTTCCCCGCCTGAAACTATCCTCGATAACGGGACCGACACGGGCAATTTTCGCGGCGTCGCCCTCTTCATATCGGGACCGGAAGTAATGCTTGTGAGCGAGATGCAGGCCGGATGGTATCGCTATATAAGCGAGTGGCGGTTTCACGAAGACGGGACCATTCGCCCGCGCTTCGGATTCGGCGGCGTGAGCAATAACTGCGTATGCATAGTTCACTTTCACCACATCTACTGGCGGTTCGACTTCGACATCAACACCCCCGAAAACAACATAGTCTATGAAAACGCCCTGCGAGGGTGGCGCTTTGCGATCAACACGGAAGTCAAGCGTATAAGAGACGATTCTTTCGAAAGAAAATGGTTCATTCAGAACATAGACACCCGAAACACTTACTCGGTAATCGCGCCTCGCAGCGACGGATTTGCGGACGCTTACGCTCGCGGCGATGTTTGGGTGCTCAGAAACCGCAGCACGGAATTCGACGATGGGCACAACTCCACGACGACCAACACCGAGGCCGACCTCGACCAGTTCGTCAACGGCGAGTCGGTTCAGAATCAAGATGTCGTCCTGTGGTACGCCGCGCATTTCACCCATGACGAGATCGGCGGAGGAGCGGCCATACACATAGTCGGTCCCGACCTCGTGCCCGTCGCCTGGTAGCTATGTCAGCCGTCAGCCGTCAGCCGTCAGCTATCAGCTATCAGCCGTCAGCTTTCCGCACTGTGGCTGAGGACTGCTCAATCCGGAACTCGTTTGCGAGCGAAGGCCGAATGCCTGACAGCAAGGCCGGCCTGAATTCACAGGACCGCTAAGGCAACCAATAGAGTTGCACATCAGGTAAGACTGATAGCTGAAGACTGATAGCTGACGGCTGATGGCTGAAGACTGATAGCTGATGGACTTGATGAATGCTCTCAAATGGAACCCGCCCGGCCACTGGCAAAAGATAACCACCATTGACGCGCACACAGAAGGCGAGCCGTTTCGCGTGATCGTCAGCGGGTTCCCGGATTTGCCGGGCGACACCATCTTAGCGCGCCGCCGTTACGCCAGAGAGAATCTCGACCATTTGCGAACGGCGCTCATGTGGGAGCCGCGCGGCCACGCGGATATGTACGGCTGCATAATCACGCCGCCCGTCTCGCCCGAAGCCGACCTCGGCATACTCTTCATTCACAACGAAGGCTACAGCACC
>JAKEHD010000136.1 GCA_022615215.1 Blastocatellia bacterium | reverse complement strand
GGTTGAATACTTGCCCTGACGGCTGACGGCTGATAGCTGACGGCTGACGGCTGAGGATTGATAGCTATAAAAATCTGCAACTTTTTACTCCTCGCCTACACTCACCCAAAGAGGTGAAGATGGAGGTTGTAAAAAATTTGTAAAAGCAGGAAAAGAAACGAACTTTCAGTCGCCTTCGCCGTTTGAAGCGAGAGTAAAAACAAGAAAGCAGCAAAGTTCTTTTCGACAAGCGTTTGGAGGTTAAAGATGCAGAAGACGAATAAATCAGCAAGCGCGTCCCTCGGAGTGGCTTTCATATTTTTGTTCCTGGCCGCTGTCCCCGTTTCTCTGAGGGCGGTCGGCATAAACGTGAGCTTCAGCCCACGGCTCGGGGCCGTCACAGATGCCTGGGACCAGATCGCCGGTGTGCTCACAAGCGGTCATCAAACCGACAATCAACCTGAGTGGGCCGCGCTCAATACTCCCTCTTGTCATGAAGAGACCGATCGGTCAGACGATGCAGCCATCGAACCGGCGCTAATCGCCAGGCTCAACGAAATCGACATTGCGGAATTGCCCGCGTTTGCTTCGAGCGACTTTGAAACGGAAGCCCTCACGGGCGGTCAATCGCCTGGCGACTGTGCGCTGAAGAGGGCTACTTCGAGCGCCGCCGTCAAGCCGACGAGGGTGAGGCGAAAAGCGCCTGAGCGCCGCATGAAATTCAACTTTCAAACGGTTGCGGCTATAAAAATCCTAAAGCCTGCGCTGCTCGATCAAAAAGATTTGATGAAACAGGTCGAGCGGGAAATGCGCAAACACAGGCTCGAATACATCAAGGCGTTACGGGCAGCGCAAATTCCCGATATACCCGAAATCGTCATCCAACTCGCGCCGGACGTTCAACCGGAATGCGGTGAAAAGCGAGCCGCGCCCGTTCGAGTCGAAGACCGGTTCCTGCGCCGTCCGGTTTTGAAGCGGCCTTCTGCGAAGACTTCCATAGCGCCGGAGAACTCCGAAATATAAGAGTCCTCCCAAGTCAACATCATCATAAGGCGGAGATGAGGGACAACCTCGCTCCGCCTTTTCCACTATAAAATCAATCAATGCGAGCAAGTCTCAACAAATATCTGCCGGGAAATTTTCCCTTTTCGCTTTTCAAAATTGACGCCCGCTCTGCGGCTTCCTAAAATAGTCGTCTACGAAATAGCTGGCACAAGGAGAGTGAGAATGTCGGAGAGGCGACGCGCGAAGTCGAAGATGCGAGAGTTCCTTTTGTTCATACCCAACCTGCTCAGGCTTTTATTCGACTTGCTAAGAGACCCGCGCATTTCTTCTGCGGATAAGGCCATACTTGCCGGAACCATCATTTATGCGATAGCCCCGATTGACGTAATACCCGACTTCATTCCTTTCATAGGTCTGGTGGACGACTCTTATCTGATAGCGATCTCGGTGCTCAGATTGCTCAATCGCGCAGACCGCCGCGTGGTGATGGAGTTGTGGAGGGGCGAGACAGACATAAAAGAGCTTGTCACCAACATAGTGCGAGTAGCCGAGTTCTTTCTGCCCGCACGCATCAAAAACGTCCTGCGAGGCCGCATCGAACCTAAACCCAATCTCACTGTCATCGCCGATTCAAACATGCAGGGGAGCAGGGGTGCAGGGGTGCAGGGGTGAAAACATGCAGGGGCTTTAAGAAGGATGAAGGATGAGGGATGAAGGATGAATCGATAGCTTCACTTCGCTTTTCATCCTTCATCCTTCCGCCTTCATCCTTTCCGAATCGCTCCCCTGCATGACTTTCATGATCGGTCGAGGGCCTTTATGAGTTTGTCGTGAATGCCGCCGAAAGAGCCGTTCGACATTATGACCACTACCGTACCGGGTTCGAGGCGAGGGACGAGATAAGAGACTATTTCGTCGGGCGAGGGAATGAATTGGGCCTCGCGGCCCTGACTGCGCAGGCGCTCTATCATCGCGGGCGGAGAGATAGCGGTCTCAGCGGTGTAGCGCTCCGGGTGAAAGAGTCCGGCGATGATTATGTGGTCGGCTTCGGCAAGGCCCGTTTCAAACTGGGTTTGAAACTCCCGGCACTGGGCCGTGTAAGAGCGGGGTTCGAAGACGGCCACTACTTGGCGGCCCGGATATTTCTGGCGCGCAGCCGATAAAGTCTCACGAACGGCCGTCGGGTGATGCGCGAAGTCATCTATAACCGTGATGCCGCGCACGACGGCGCGCACCTGCATGCGACGTTTCACGCTTTTGTATTCGGCCAGAGACTCCTTGACCGCAAAGCGGTCGAGGCCGAGCACCTCGCAGGCCGCTATGACGCTGAGGCAGTTCCGCACGCTGAAAGACCCCGCGAGGGGCGTGCGGAAGCGGCCGAACTCGCGCCCCTCGACGAGGACTTTGAAGGCGGTCATCTCGCCCGCGTAATCGATCTCGACGGCCCGAAACCTTGCGCCTTCTTCGAGGCCGAAACTCTCGACTCTACAGAAAGCCGCCGGGGCAAGCTCTCTCACTATGGACGAGTCCCATCCGGCTATGAGGTTGCCTCGGCCGGGTATAAGGTTTATCAAGCGGCTGAAGGCGAACTTCACGGCTTGGAGATCGCGGTAGATATCGGCGTGGTCGAACTCGACATTGTTGAGGACTACGGTGTCCGGCAGATAATGCATGAACTTGGGTCCCTTGTCGAAGTAGGCCGTATCGTACTCGTCGCCTTCGATGACGAAGTAAGGGCTGTCGGTGATGCGAAATGAGGAGTTGAAATTTTCGGCGACCCCGCCGATCAAAAACGAAGGCGACGCGCCCGCGCACTCCAAAGCCCAGGCCATAAGCGATGTCGTAGTCGTCTTGCCATGCGTGCCTGCGAGAACTACGGAGTAGCGCCCGCGTATGAAGTTCTCTTTGACGACGGCGGCCATCGATGTGTAGTACATCTTTTCATTGAGCACGAATTCGAGTTCAGGGTTTCCGCGCGTTATCGCATTGCCTATCACTACGACATCGGGCCGCACGGAGATGTTCTCCGCCCTGTAGCCCTCGCTTACAGCTATTCCGAGTCGCTTCAATTCCAGCGACATCGGAGGGTAAACGTTTTCATCCGACCCTGTGACGTTATGCCCTTGTTCGATCAACATCCCTGCAAGCGAGGCCATCGCCGTTCCGCAGGCCCCGATCAGATGATAGTGCTTCTTCCCCAACATTTTCCTCACTCGATCAGAATGACGCCAGGATTCAGTATAACTGGCCGGATTTTCTTTGAAAAGTTGGCCGCTCGGTCAGGGCCAGAGGTCGGAGGTCAGGGGTCAGGGTTCCTGCTGCCCCTTGCGCTCGCTCAAAAATATTTTCAACAAAGATATTGTGACAGTGATTGTTCCTGACCTGAAAACTTGTTTGCATTATTGCGCTGTGGGGATGGCCGATTCAGATCGTTTCGATCGAGGAGCGTGTCAGCCGTCAGCCATCAGCTATCCGTCTTTATTCTGATAGCTGATGGCTGACGGCTGATCGAAGCCTGCGCTACGAATAAGATACTCTTATCGAGAATTCAGTACCCCGACCGTGAGGGAGGGGATAGTCATCGGGCGCTTATCTCAATCATTGAGCTTGAAGATGAATCGAATCGTCCCTTCCAGAGTCTTTTCTCCTGAAAGCCTGAACTCCCATCTCTTGGCGGCATCGAGTGAAACAGATCGAAAGACGTTGTGCCCGCGAACGAACTCGGCCTTCTCGACTTTGCCGTCGCCCCCGACCGTTACCTGAACCGTTACGACCCCTTCGATTTTGTACTTCTGCGCAAGCGAAGGGTATGGAGGTTGCACTCGTTTGACGGCCTGTTTCTCGATATTGCGCTCCTCATTGTCCGTTGTCGCTAGTCTGTAGTCCGTAGCCCGTGGTCCGTCGTCGCGATAGCGCGAGACGAGGCTTGTGAAACCACTGACCACTGACCACTGACCGCTGACCGCTGACAAAAAAGCAAGCGCGATGATCGCCCGGAGGAGTATGTTGCGCAAAGGCGTTTTTAAATCTCTACTTTGCATCGAGGTATTCATTTTCTCTCCCTTGCTCAGTAGACAAGCCTCAAAGCCAATTGGATGGACCTGGGACCGCCTCCGCCTATGCCCGTCACGCCTCCCGCAACGTCCTGGGTTCTGGAGGATATGCCGAACAACGGATCAGTCATTATGCGCTCCGGCAAGGCCAGGTTGGTCCTGTTGAAGACGTTGAACATCTCGAACCTGGTTTCGATGCCCAGCCTCTCTCCGAGGCGGGTCCGCTTGGCCACCGACAGGTCCACATTCTTATAGCCGGGTCCGGTGAATGTGTTGCGCCCGAGAGTGCCGAACTCTCCCGCTTTAGGTATGATCGCCAGAGGGAGACCCGTCGCAGGATCCTTGGGCAGGTCGGGATTCAGATACAACTGGCCATCCTTGCTTATGAATGCGCCGGGAAAGTTGTGCGGACGCACGGCAAAGCTGCCCGTCAACGTCGGATCGAATCCCAGAACCGGCGTGAATGGCTGGCCCGTCTTCAGCGACATCGTGCTGTTGACCTCCCACCCCTCGATATATCGATTGCCTTTGAAAGGAAGCTCGTAAGTGTAACCGAGAGTGAACTGGTGCCGAATATCGAAGACCGACAGCCCTCGCTCCAGTCTCATGTCGTGGCTGTTTTGCGGAGCGCCCGAATCGCCCGTGAACCCGAACGGATCGGAAGCGTTATCGATCGACTTCGACCAGGTGTAGGCTCCCAGCACCGAAAGCCCGCGACTCATGCGTTTGTTGAACGTGGTCTGGAAAGAGTGATAGCTCGAACTTGATCCGGTCTCGAACTGCCGAATCGAGCCGACCGGCTGCGAGGTCAGGTTGAATAACTGGCTCGGGCGGCGGCTGTTGGTGTTGAAAAAGTTGGAGAGCGGCACCCCGTTTGAATCGGTGCCCGGAATGAAGAGAGCCTGGTTTATGTCGCGCGCATTGACGATCTTGGTTCCCTTGGATCCCACATACCCCAATGATAAAACCATGCTGGAGCCGAACTCGCGCTGAAAGGTCAGGTTGAAGTGCTGCGCGTAAGGCAATCTCAGGTTCTCATCATAAGCGTTCGAAGGGCCGCTTATATCGAACAAAAACGATGGATCGAGCTTGTTCGCGAGTTGGCCGGGTATGGGCGGGGCAAGGCTGACTAGAATATAGGGCTTGCTGGGATTGTTCTGGTTCAGGTCGACTCCTATGGTATGCACGAATGCGTCATAGAATATGCCGTAGCCGCCGCGCAACACCGTGCGCCCGTCTCCGGTTATGCTCCAGGCGAATCCCACTCGCGGCGCGAAGTTGTTGTGATCTCCCTTGTAGAGATCGGTGTCGGTATCGACTCCTGGCGTGAACAGCCCGCGACTGAACGAGTAGTTAGTCAATTCATGTGTCGGGCCGTTGAGGACGCTTGCAATCTCGTAGCGCAGTCCTATGTTCAAGACCAGTCGTCGGTTGACCTGGTAATCATCCTGAATGAACAGGCCTCCAACCGTCTGATTCAGAGGGCTGGCATAAGGTCGGGCGAAGACTAAAGTCAATACCAGTGAATGAATTCAGGCTGCTTGTGGAAGTATAACGCCTTCATCATTTGGAAGTATAATGCCTTCATCATTCGGCGGCCCGATGATTATCAGT
>JAKEHD010000135.1 GCA_022615215.1 Blastocatellia bacterium | reverse complement strand
TAACCATCCATACGCGGAAAGGTTATTATGCCGCTTCCCCGTGAATAGCTTCTACGGCTGCTGCCAGTTCTTTCGCAGTCTCTTCAGGAGACTTCCGGGTTACGAATCTAATACGCTTTAACGGCAGGGGCAATTTGTGCGCCTCGAAATCTTTGGGCACGACAGGGATGATAGTCTTATTCATTCCTAACGCTGCGCCTATTTCGAAGAATAAGTTTGGCCGGTTGATGTTTTCGGAATTGATCAGGAGAATCACCGCGTCACTTTCCCTGAGACCTTTTTCCAGTGCATCTACCAATTGCTGGCCGGGTTTAATATCGAATTCATCAAACCAGACGGCTAAACCTGTACTTGCAATCGTTTCGGCAAGTTGTCGCGCCCATTCTTTGTCGGAATGAGAATATGAGATAAAAACTTTAGGTGTGCTCATTGTTCAAATCCTCCGCTATCATTAATGTTCGCGCCTGCTCTCGCTTTTAGCTGTTGAAGATATAAATCGATATCATTGATGTCCAGCAAATCCCGTTTCTTTATAAAAACAGGTATGCCCGGTCTCGATTGAAACTCTGTAGGGGTCATGCCATGAAGAATTCCGACAATATGTATTCTTCTTCCCCATGCCGCTCCGAGTTCAGCCCATACATAAGGCCGGTCCAGTGCCCATGGCGTTAGAAGCACGAGTAGTTCATGGGCTTGCTCCAAAAAGCCGAGTATTTTTTCCTCGAAATCTTCTCCCACCTCAACATCCGCTTCATCCAGAAAAGGTGTAGCGCCGCAGAGAGAAACTTCGCGAGCAATTTGCCTTGCCACCCAGGTATCCTTACTGCTGTGGCTTATAAAAATCAGTCGGTTGCCTGCGCTCGTTTGTTCCATTCGATTCTTCTCAAGTAGATACTACGTACAATGCCGATCAAACGCAACGCTATCACGAATGCGACCGGTGATGCTGCCGATGGTATATTTGCCTCATTATAGACCCGCCATAGAGCGTCGGTCTCTTCAATTCCACCAAACCAAAGCAAAACAGCTACGAGGCAGAGAATCACCAGTTACCCTCCCCTGATTAAGTGCGTGTGGATCAGACAGGTTGTGCTACGGAGCCATTCGCAAGGAATAGAGATAGCATTTGCTCTACCATATCAACCTGATTTCTGATAATAATGAAAGCCATTCTTTCGCTCAGGAGATGATCGCTATGATTCAACGCTCGCTTCGCTTCGGTTTGTTGCTGTTGCTGATCTTCGTAGCCGTGCCTTCTCCCCTCGCTCAGACGACGGATGCGGACGCCCGGCTCAAGGAGATCGACGAGTATGCAAAGAAAGCTCTCTCAGACTGGCAGGTGCCCGGCTTCGCTATGGCGATTGTCAAGGATGACAAGATAGTCTTCGCCGGAGGCTACGGGGTGCGCAAACTGGGCGAGACAGCCCCCGTCGACGAGCGGACGCTCTTTGCCATCGCGTCGAACTCGAAGGCATTCACGGCCGCAGCGCTTGCCATACTCGTAGATGAAGGCAAGCTCAAGTGGGATGACCCGGTGACTAAATACCTGCCGGGCTTTCAACTCTATGACCCTTACGTCACGCGCGAGATGACGGTGCGCGATCTGCTCTGCCATCGCAGCGGGCTTGCGACCTTCGGCGGAGACCTCCTCTGGTATGAGACGACTTATGACCGAGATGAGATACTGCGCCGCATACGTTACCTCAAGCCCGTTTCGAGTTTCAGAAGCCGCTACGGGTATCAGAACATAATGTTTCTCGCCGCAGGCCAGGTTGTCGCCGCCATCACTGGTAAAAGCTGGGATGATTTCGTCAAAGAGAGATTCTTCGCCCCTCTCGGCATGACATCTTCCAATACGAGCGTCACCGCTTTCAAACCGGGCGATAACGTCGCCACTCCGCATAATGAGATGGACGGGCGGCTGCGCGTCATACGTTACGACAACGTAGATAACGTCGGACCTGCGGCCTCGATCAATTCGTGCGTGTGGGACCTGGCTCAGTGGCTCAGGCTTCAACTCGGCCGCGGCCGATTCGAAGGCAAGAAGATATTCAGCCGCGCGGCATCGAGAGAGATGTGGTCTGCGCATACGGTCCTCTCCATAAGCGAGGCGTTGGAGCGATTCAATCCGACTCAGCACTTCAGCGCTTATGGGCTGGGCTGGGCGCTCAGCGATTATCACGGGCGAAAAGTGATCTCGCACGGAGGCGGGCTGGACGGCATGATTTCCAGAACCGCTATGATGCCTGAAGAGAATTTCGGCGTGGTCGTCCTGAGCAATAGCGAGACCCCGCTTTCAAACATTCTGGTGAACAAAGTCTTCGACGTTTATCTCGGAGTTGCGAAACGCGATTGGAGCGCGGAATATCTGGCCCGCGTGAAACAGGGCAAAGCGGCCGGAGAGCTTGCCGAAAAGAGAATAGAAGATGAGCGCGTGAAGGGCACAAGCCCCTCGCTTGCGTTAGAGAAATACGCCGCCACCTACACGGGCGATATGTACGGCGATGCAAAGGTCACGGAAGAGAATGGTCGCCTTGTGCTCAGACTCCTGCCTGCGCCCGCTTTCGTCGGCGACCTCGAACACTGGCATTACGACACCTTTCGCCTGAAATGGCGCGACACGGTGAGCTACGGCTTCTCGAAAGGGTTCGTCACTTTCGTATTGAACGCGCGGGGCGAAATCGAAGAGATGAAGGTGGACGTGCCTAACCCGGATTTCGATTTCAAGGAACTTGAGTTCAAGCGGGTGCGCGCGAGCGGCTGAAGATCGGCATTATCACCTGAACGATTGATAGCCCTTTTTATAATAGAGCGCCAGTCGGCCGAGAGACCTGGGGACTTTGAGCTTGACCCGTACTTCGTGCCACCTGTTCCCGCTTTCGGTGTTTGTCGGATAGAACCCTATTACATACTGGTGGCGGAGCAGCAGGGCCATTCGCGTATAGATATCGCCCAATTCGTAATCGGTTGCGGGGAAGAAAGCGCGCCCGCCGGACCACCCGGCCAGGCGCTTGAGGACGCCCGATCCTTCATTAAACTCGCTTGTGCCGAGGGTGTAAATCAAAACATCAGACTCTTTCAGCAAATTGCCAAGCTCTTTGCCTGAGTAACGGCTGTTGTTCTCCAGGCCGTCGGAGAGCACGAGTAAAACCTTCTTTGAGTGGCGGCCCTGCCGGGCTTTTTCCGCAGCAAGGTACACGGCATCATAGAGAGCAGTGTTTCCTTTCGCCTTAACAAAGATCACCCGACTTAGTATATCGTCAGGCGATATGGTGAAGTCATGCACCAGTTTGGGCCGATCATTGAATGCGATTATGAAGTACTCATCGTCCGCATGAGAGGTCTCGAAGAACTGCTTGAGCCACGCCAGTGACTGGTTCGTGAGATCGCCCATCGAGCCGGATACATCGTAGACTATACCGAGCGAGAGAGGCGCGTCATCATCGGCGAAGTGCGCTATCTCTTGCTTCACGCCATCATCATATATTTCGAAATTATCCTTATCGAGACCGGCAACCAATCTGCCGAGCTTGTCCATAACCGTAACGGTGACGCTGACGAGCTTCGATTCGAGGACGATCTTGCCCTCTTGCTGCTGAGGCGCGCCGGCAGTCGCGGTCCTGGAATTTTGGCGCTTGCCGGGCTTCTTTTCTTGCCGACTCAACGCATCGCCGGGAGCAGTCAGGGTCACAGCCAGAAATGTGAGTATGATTAAGCGAGCAAATACGCGATTCATGATGAACCCCCCTCTTTGCCCATCCGCTTCGTCAGGTGACACTTATTAAATAGCAGAAAATCATTCTCTCTATCAAGTCTATGCAGGCGATGTAAATGTTCAGAATCGGAATGGGATTTCACCACGGAGGCACGGAGACACGAAGAAAACCAAGAAAGAAATCTTTATCTCTGTGCCTCCGTGTCTCCGTGGTGAAATCTTCTGCTTGTCTGAAAACTTTCTATTCGATAAAGAGTAACCCTGGCTCTCGCATTCGCCGGTGAAGATATATTTCACTTCGCTTTTATACTCGCCAGGATTTTCTTGTATTCGTCTTCCTCGCGGACGGAGTCGAGTTCTTTGCTGTTTTCGATGGCCGCAACATTCGTAAACCCGTTTTCAACGGCTCGCCTCAATGCCGCGAGCGCCTTCTTCTTTTCCCCTTTCGTAGCGTGCGCACAGGCCAGTTGATAAGGCGCTCGCTTGTCATTCGAGTTTATCTCCATAGCTATTTCGAGATTTGCAACCGCCATCTCATAGTCATTCGCTTTCACTATGCTTCCCACTTCATAAAACTCCTCGAACAGGTGGCTGAGCGCGCGCCGCGCCACCCTTCGCTTCCCGTCGTTGTTTGGCCTTGCGGCGTTTTTTCTTATTTCCGCAATGCGCTTTCTCAACTGCCCCAGGGCCACCGTCTGGGTATCGAGCTTTTTATAATCTTCTGCTATAGCGATTATTTCCTGCTCAAGGACTTCTTGCTGCTGCGCTTCTGCTCCTTCCTTTTTTATCGCTTCCTTGACCTCTGAAGTCTTCTTCAAACGCGCCGCCTCTTTTTCAAACTCAGCCACATCCCTCAGCCCCTTGAAGTCCTCTGCTATGGCCTCATACTTCAAATATGCTTGGTAGATATCATAGTTCTTCTCAAAGTTGTGTGCTTCCTCCACATCGCTGTTGAACAATGCGTCGATCAGGGCTTCGTCCTTCTCTCGCAGCCCTCTTTTGATCGCCTGTAGTTCCATCCATCCAAGGGCTTTGGCGCACAGGTCTTTAGGGGCCCATGTGTGCGCCCCTTCAAACACCTCAATGCGATTTACCACTCGCTTCTTATCGAGGTCTGCTTCCAGGCTCCTCATCTCAGGATAATTGAAGTCATCGGTCCCGATGGTCCCGAAGTACACAAATGGCATGTTCTTGGCGGGGGCGAACTTCAGATGGAATCCTGCGGCGCAGCCGATAACGCCCGCAACACACCCTCCGCACAGAGAGCCGACGATACTTGCAACACGCGCCCCGCCTGAAAAGCCTGCGATGTAAATACGCTTCTCATCTATGGACAATCGCTCCTGGGTATCTTTCCAGACCGCTTCAAGTGCTTCCAGCGATTTTTCGAACGAACCGTTTTTAGAGTTGTTCATTCCGACCAGAATATAACCGTACCTCTCGGCCGCCTCCTTGAACTGCTCTACCGGAACCCTTCCCTGCGAAAAAGGATCGAAGCAATAAAGCACGGGCCATTTCCGGTTCTCCTCATAAGAGGTCGGCAGAAACAGCGCGTAGCTCTGTTTGAGATTGGACCGGCAGAATACCTGGCCTATGGTCTCTCCCTTTGGGAACCCTTCGAATCCAAGGCCGTAATTCGATGATGAGAGAAAAATGCTTAAAGATATGGTCGCAAACAGAATCGCTCGAACCGTTTTATTTTTCATTGGAACCCCCACTTCTCGCTTACAATGGGGACGCTGCCGAAAGGGACTGAATTTTTACGAAATAGATGGGGCAGGGAGAGTGCCTCATGAATGGATTTCAGATCGGGACAATTCGCAGGCATACATCCATGCGCCTGCTTTAAGAGCTCGAAATTTCTCGTCATAGTGTTTCATTTCTGTCCAATCTCAAGGTGTAGCCGGATGATCCACTGTCGAGTCCGGCGGTTTCAAACGGGCGTCTTATTCGACCCGCCTTCACGCTTTTATACCGGGCATAACATATATTGGTTACAAGTTAATCAATATCTTTTTGCGCGCGGTTCTCAACAGGGGTTCAGCTTCCAAAAATACCAATAACCTGGCCATTTCCGGTCCCCTTACTCTTCCGTCAAATCACGCGTTCGATTTCCACTACGGTGTTGAAGTCCGGTATCCCGCATTCCGGGTCCGACACCCCGCGCTCGATCAACGCGTTGCCTTCCGGCCAATACACCTGCACGTTGCCGGGATTGATAGGCGCTATGCGGCAACGCCCGCGCATGCGGCCTGCGACGCTGCGCACCAATACCTCGTCTCCGTCGGCAAGGCCGAGTCTTGCGGCGTCCTCTTCACTCATCAGAACATCATCGCGCCGAGCGCCGGTCAGAGGGTCGTACTCTCTATGCACCATGCTGTTGAACTGTTTGCCTCGCCGCGTCGAGAGCCTGAGCTTGCCATCCAACTCTTCACGCCTCACCTTCAGCGTTGAAAACCGCGCGCGTCCGTCATCGGTCGGAAACCGCCTGACCGTCGTGCCGTCCGGCCCTCGCTCTTCGCAGAGCCGTTCGCCTCCCCACTGTATCTGATCGCCCGCACGAGTGAGTCGCTCGATGCCTTCGTAAGCCGGGACGGCCAGGGCTATCTCATTGCGAATGGCCTGCGCGTCGTCGAAGTGAATCAGAGGGGCCCTCTCAGGCCGCGCGCGTTCGGCAACCATACAGAGAATCTCCCATTCGGGACGCGACTCTCCTATCCGGCGGCCGGGTATCTCAGGGCTGAAGAGTATTCGGCGCTCGGTCGAGGTTTCGGTCCCGCCGCCCGGCTGCTCGTAGCGAGTCTGAGCGGGCAAAAGCAAAACCAAATCGTTCGGCTCTGAGAGCATCTGAGGACTGAGCACTATGTCCTGATGCATGCGCACGGGAATGCGTTCCACCGCCTCGCGGACGTAATCGGGGTCGGGCAGGGTTTCGAGAAAATTGCCGCCTATCTGATAAAACAGGTCCACTCGCCCCGCGTGCGCAGCGTCTATCATTTCGACGGCGTTCAACCCCGGATGAGCGGGAACGTCGAATCTCCAAAGCTCCGTGAATCGCGTTGCGCCTTCCTCGCTCACAGGAACCCCGCCGGGAAATTGATTCGGGACCGCGCCGACCTCCGCGCCGCCCTGCACGCCCGAATGGCCGCGAATAGCCATAAGCCCGCTTTTAGGGCGTCCGACAAATCCTCGCGTCAGGGCGAGATCGACTATCGCTCTGACATTCGCAACGCCATCGCGGTGTTGGGTTATGCCCATAGACCATACGAATACGGCGGTGCGCGCCTCGCCCAGCATTCGCGCGAATTCCAGCATACGCGCGCGGCTCGCGCCCGATTCGGCTTCCAGCAATTCCCACGACGCGCTCTCTAGCTCCTCTCTCAATTCATCGAACCCTGTGGTCTGCTCGCTTATGAATTCATTGTCGAGCCAGCCGTGTTCGATCATCTGTTTTATGGTGCCCGCTATAAAGGCGCGGTCTCCGCCCGTGTTGACCTGAAAAAATTCATCGGCGATCCGCGTCCCAAAAAGCGCGCTCTCCATCACCGAGGGCACCCAATACCTTTCAAGCCCCGGCTCGCGGTAAGGGTTGACGACCGCCACTCGCGTCCCCATCTTCTTCGCATGGTATATGTATTTCGTGGTGACAGGCTGATTATTCGGAGTGTTGCTGCCGAAGAAGACCAACAGGTCCGTGCCCAGCCAGTCTTTGTAAGAACAGGTCGAGGCTGAAACTCCAAGCGACCGCTTGAGTGCAACGGTCGAAGGCGCGTGGCATATACGCGAGGAGTTGTCGACGTTGTTGGTTCCGAGGAATCGCGCGACCTTCTGCGCCACATAGTAGACTTCGTTCGTAAGCCCGCGCGAAGTCATATAGAAAGCAAGCCTGTCGGGGCGGGTCGCATTGATGCGCGCGGCTGTAAGGTCGAGAGCTTCATCCCATGAGATGCGCTTGAATCCCGGCTCGCCTCTGCGTCTGACCATCGGATAGGGAAGCCGCCCCAACTCGCGCAGTTCGGATGCGGTCATACTCGAAAGCGCGCTCGCGTCTTCGAGCAGGCGGATGTCGAGAGCGGGCATGGTGTTGAGCCGTAAGAGGTCGAGCCTGACCATGCACAGATGCACTCCATCCATTGTGAAATCGCGTATGCCGGTTGTGCCGAGCGCACAGCCGTCGCAGACGCCCCGCGTCAGTATCCGCCAGGCAAAGGGGAGTTCATCGCGGTTTCGCCATAAGGTCTTTGCGATCTCAAGGTAGTGGTTGGGCTTCACCTGGCCCAGGCCGTTAGGCATCAGCCCCGCCCAGCTTTTTCTGTCCCATCCCGCTTTGGACATATCTCACCCGGTAATGAAAAAGATCGCAGATTCGTTGCAGTCCGTCTGCGAAAGCCGATGCCATGCGTTGCCGACGACGGACATAGGAGCGACTACGCTCTGGACATATCTCACCCGGTAATGAAAAAGATCACAGATTCAGCGATTAGCGTGTCAGACGGTCATCACTTCTTTCTCTTTGTGCTCGGAGAGTTCGTTGATTCTGGCGATGTGCCGGTCGGTCAGTTTCTGCACTTCGTCCAGCGCGTCCCGCTCGTTGTCTTCGGAGATGGTCTTCTCCTTGAGCATCTTTTTCAATTGGTCATTAGCATCGCGGCGAATGTTTCGCACGGCGGTGCGGTGTTCTTCGGCAAACTCGTGAACTACCTTGACCATCTGTTTGCGGCGCTCTTCGGTGAGCGGCGGGACCGGCACGCGAATGAACTTGCCGTCGTTCGAGGGATTGAATCCCAGGTCGGAAGCAAGTATCGCTTTCTCTATGTTATTGATCTGAGTCGGGTCGAACGGCTGCACCGTGAGAAGCGTCGCCTCCGGCGCATGAATCGTGGCCACCTGATTGAGCGGCATCTGTGTGCCGTAGTATTCGACCGTCACATTGTCGAGCAAGCTGACAGATGCGCGCCCCGTGCGGACGGCCGCGAATTTCTTGCGCGCATCCTCGACCGCGCTGTCCATACGTTTGTTAGCATCATCAAGGACATCTTTGATCTCCATAAATCCTCCGCCGTTATAAGTATTGGATTTAAATTGTAGATTTCAGAATCCCCGTCTGACAATTAAAAATCGACCCGCTTCTTTTTATTTGAGAGGCTCTTTCGATTCAATCGGTCGCGACCGCATCTTCTCCGCACACGACGGTCCCGACATGTTCGCCCATCACGACGCGCGCGATGTTGCCCGGCCTGTTCAAATTGAAGACGTGTATAGGCACGTTGCGCTCGCGGCATAGGCTTATGGCCGAAGTGTCCATGACTTTCAGGTCCATCTGTATAACGTCGAGATAGCTGAGGCGGTCGAACATCGTGGCCGTTTCATCGGCCTTGGGGTCTGCGGTGTATATGCCGTCGACTTTGGTCGCTTTCAGTATGGCGTCGGCCCTTATCTCAAGGGCGCGAAGCGCGGCGGCAGAATCCGTAGTGAAGTAAGGGTTGCCGGTCCCGCCTGCGAGTATTACGACCCGCCCCTTTTCGACGTGGCGTATGGCGCGGCGGCGAATGAAGGGTTCGGCCACCTGGTGCATCTCTATGGCCGTCATCACTCGCGTAAAGACGCCCTGCTTTTCGAGCGCGTCCTGAAGGGCGAGCGCGTTTATTACGGTCGCAAGCATCCCCATATAATCGGCCGATGCGCGGTCCATGCCTCGCGCCGAAAGCGCAACGCCGCGAAAAATATTCCCTCCGCCGACGACTATCGCCACCTCGACATTGAGATCGTGAACATCTTTTATCTCAAGAGCTATGCGAGTGATAGTCTCAGGGTCTATGCCATAGCCCTGCTCGCCCATAAGGGCTTCGCCCGACAGCTTGAGCAGGATTCGCTTGTATACGGGTTCGGATTTCTCCTCCATTTTCTCCTTGCTGTGTGCCATCTCGAATTCGCTCTGTATCATCGTGCTGCATGGTCCGCGTCTATGATGCGACGAGAGTCGGACGGCTGAAATCACTCCTCCAGGCTTACAGGATCGTCAGTTTTTTTCGCCTCTTTCAAAATAGCCTTTCGCAATCAAGTCTTTCTCGATCACAGGCACTCCCATCAATCTCGATAAGGAACTCATACGAGCCATATCGCTCTTGTAATCCCTGTATCCCTTCCAGCCTGTTACAACGCCTAACGCAAAACTCGTTATTCCAAATAACGGGTGCAGGAAGAAACATATAGCTGTCACGATCCCCGGAAGCACGATATTGTTTGTAACGAACGATCCCCCTGTCTTCTTGATTCTATGTTGTGCCTCTTGCTGAACCGAAAGCCTAAGTTCTCCTCTCAGGTGTTTCTCAAGTTGTGCAGTATATGCCTCCCATATATCACTTAACTCCTGAGACATTTGTATAGAGAAATTCAAATTATCCGCTGTTTTCAACAGAGACATAAATTCCTTGAAACTGGACCATGTTCGAACGTCATCCAATGCTTGAGAAGGGATCTCCCCGATAACCTCTCTATCGAATATCCATGTCGGTCTAAGAGGTTTGTCTTTAAGGGTCTCAAGACGTTTGGAGGCGCTGCTTTCCGGCTGTCTTCCTAGTGATACCCACCAGGGAAGTGTTCTTTGGGTTGCTTCACTTTCAATTGCCAGAACAGTAGGAACATTATATCGGTAGGCCTCCGAAATCAATTTGTCAATCCTCTTGTAGTATTTACTGATAGCAGTGTCATAGCCGGTTATTGATTTTAGAGCCTTATACCTGCCGGGGTTATTCATCAAATGGCGCAATTCCCGATAATAGATCGGATCATCACCCTTACTCAAAATAAAACTGAGGATGGCCTGGCTCGCCGCCTTCGGAATTCGGTGATCGCGCCAGGGATTTTTTACTGAAAAAATTTTGATCAGGTTTGCTTTGAAACAAGCTTCGACATCCTCTCGCTCCCACCTTTCACGAAATTTTTTTGGAGACCATTGGTCGAGTATGTAAGAGTATTCGAAACTGGGTAGATCAGTTACCGGCTTAGGGCTACTGTGCTCATCGCGAAGCTGTATGAAACCTTTGAGGTCGTTGCGCATTGCGGGCCTTAAATAACCTTTTTTCAATAAGTGTTCGAAGTCTGCAAGAACCCTGATATTGCGGGCGGGCTTCTCGATATTGGGGGCGAGCAGAGGTCTGAGATTTCTATTATTGTTGAACGTAGAGTCGGAAATAACTATGCTATCCCAAAACAAGAGCATAAAGAAAAGTTGTTGTCTAAGCTCGACCGTCGTTAGAGGTCGAGGATATCTATGAATGTCAGCTTCCAAAATATATAGCTTTCTTGGGTCTGCCTGTAAAATCAGAGAATTAGCTTTGGGCGGTTTGCTCATTGCGATTTCCTCATCGATTATTCAAATAATCGAGCAGAACCAACAAAGTCACGCTATCTTGTATATCTCCATTCTCAATCATTCGTCGTATTTCATCAATCGAGTATGCTTTGGATGATTCGATGGCTTCATAGGGTTCCGGTTTGGGCAGTTGTGAGCATTCACAGTCCTCAGCAATGAATATGATCATTCTATTAGCAATGAATCCCGGATCATTGACGACCTCTCTCATTCTTCGCAAATTGGCACATGATAATCCCGTTTCCTGAATCAATTCCTCTCGCGCACTGTCTTCGGGGGTTGCTTCCGAACTTCCGAATCCTTTAGGTATTTCGATAAACCAGTTACGCAAGGCATGCCGGAAACTTCGAATGAGGACTAACCTGCCATCTTTCATAACCGGAAGAATGCCGATTGAATAGGGGGCAGCCCATTCATACCTTATATACCGCCCTGATGCTCCCGAAGGGAACAAGACCTCATCATCGTATAATGCTCCATATTGGTTTTCATAAACGGGTACTTCACGAATGATTTGAAGTTCGCCTTTAGAAGCATCTCCCAAGTATGTGTCATCTGAACGCATGTTGTTTTCCAAGTTTCTTTCTCCACACATGTCATGTTTTATAGCCTGACTGGTCTCAGGTGCAACAGCCTGACCCGTTGCATCAAACAAACGCAATCAGGCATTAAAAAAGCCTCTCGCAAGAGAGGCTTTTTTACAGACAGCTATTCGCCGCCGCCGAGTAATTCTTTGACCTCGGCTCCTAGATCGGAAGACCTCTTTTCCAGCCCTTCGCCCATCTTGAAGCGTGTGAAGCGACGCACCTTGACGTTCTCGCCGGTCTTGGCAATCATCTGGCGCACGAGGTCGCCTACCGTGATGTTCTGGTCTTTCACATAAGCCTGCTCCATAAGGCAGGTCTCCTGATAGAACTTCGCTATCCTTCCTTCGACGATCTTTTCGAGCACCTGCTCCGGCTTATTCGCGTTCTTGGGGTCTGAGCGCGCCTGTTCGAGCGCAATCTCACGCTCCTTTTCTATAACGTCAGCGGGCACCTCCTCTTTGGTCCCGTAGCGAGGCTCGGCGGCCGTTATATGCATGGCCAGGTCGTGTACGAATGTGCGGAACTCTTCGCCGCGAGCCACGAAATCGGTCTCGCAATTGACCTCTACGAGCACGCCTATCTTTCCGCCCGCGTGAATGTAAGAATCGACGAGGCCCTCGGCCGCAACCCGTCCCGCCTTCTTGGTCGCGGTCGCCTGCCCTTTTTTGCGCAACACCTCTATGGCTTTCTCTTCATCGCCGCCCGCTTCCGTCAGGGCCGCTTTGCAATCGAGTATCCCTGCGCCAGTCTTTTCTCTCAGCGCTCTTATCGCCGCTGGTGATATTCCATTCGCCATTATTACAGCTTCTCCCTTTTGAATATACATAAGCGCGGCCCTCTCGCAAACGGAGCCGCGCCCCGATCAATACCTGTTCGGTGAATCGGGGACGGCTGAAATCTCATAAGACCCGATCCACCGTTCATAGCTTATTCGATCCCCCTCGCTCAAGGTCGGGGTACTGAAACTCCCTCGCTCACGGTCGGGGTACTTATTCAGCTTCATCTGCGGGTTTTTGAGCGGACGCCGCTTGAGCGTCCGTCGCTCCCGATCCCTCATCCGAAGCCGCTGCCGCGTGAGTGGCGGGGCTGGCTTCAGCGGGCGCGCGCTCGGGCCTTGCGGGCCGCGCCCCGCGAGATTCCCTCTTGTCGCCGGGCGCGCGCTCAACAGCGACCTCCGGCACGGGGGGAGCGCCGGGCGGCACATAAGTCGTGCGGCCGCGGCGGCTGCGTCTTCCTTTGCGCTCGCCGCGGGGCGTTTCAGACGGAGACTGTTCGCCTGATGCCTCTTCGACCTCGGCCGTATCGGGCATATCCGTCCCGCCTTCTTTGACTATCTGCTGACCTTCGATTATGGAATCGGCCATCTTTGCGGCAAACAGTCGGACGGCGCGCAGGGCGTCGTCGTTGCCCGGCACGATGTAGTCGATCCCGTCGGGGTTGCAATTCGTGTCGACTATGGCGACGGTCGGGATGCCGAGTTTGTTTGCCTCGCGGACGGCGATCTCTTCCTTGTTGGAATCGATTATGAAGATAACGTCCGGGAGTCTCCGCATGTCTCTTATCCCGGCCAGATTTTTTTCAAGCGATGCGTGCTCGCGGTCGAGCTTCAATCGTTCCTTTTTGGTCAGAGCGTCGAAGCGTCCGTCCGTGCGCATGGATTCTATCTCTTTCATGCGCTGGATGGATTTCTGGACCGTTTGAAAATTCGTGAGCAATCCGCCGAGCCATCGATGGTTGACATAGAACTGGTTGCAACGCTTGGCCTCTTCTTCTACGGCGTCCTGGGCCTGTCGCTTCGTGCCGACGAAGAGGAAGCTCTTGCCCTCCATGGCCTGATGGGTCACGAACTTGACCGCGTCCTTGAAGAGGCGCTGGGTCTTCTGAAGATCGATTATGTAAATTCCGTTTCGCTCGCCGAAGATGTACTCCTTCATCTTCGGATTCCACCGCCTGACCTGATGCCCGAAGTGGACACCGGCTTCAAGCAGTTCTTTCATAGTTACCGTAGCCAATCGTTCCTCCTAAGTTGAATTGGTTTATGTACTCACCGGCCCGCGCTCCATCTTTACATGGAACAACCAATCGCGAGGACCGGCAATGGATTAACTCTCTCTTGCGATTATCGCTTGGAGAACTGGAACCGTGCGCGCGCGCCCTTCTGTCCGTACTTCTTGCGCTCTTTCACGCGCGGGTCGCGCGTCACGAAACCGGCTTTCTTCAAGCGTGTGCGAAATTCGGGATTGAGTTCTATGAGCGCGCGAGTGAGTCCGTGCCGCACTGCGCCCGCCTGTCCCGCAGGCCCGCCGCCCTGGACATTGACCAGTATGTCGTACTTGCCGACAGAATCGGTCAGGTGAAGCGGCTGGCGTATCACCATGCGATGCGTCTCGTTCTGGAAGTAATCCTCAAGCTTGCGCTTGTTGACGACTATCTCGCCGGAGCCGGGCTTTATAAAGACCCGTGCGGTCGCGCTCTTGCGCCGACCCGTCCCGTAATTCTGAATGGTTTCTGCCACTATAAGGTCTCCTTACAAATCATACGGCCCGGCTTCGAGACGATCTGCGCCTCTCGGAGCCGGGCTTGAAACTTGCTTCGTTACTCATCATAACTCAAGCTGTTCGGGCTGTTGCGCCTGATGCGGGTGATCCGAGCCGGCATAGACCTTGAGCTTTTTGCCCATCTTGCGCCCTAGCTTCGTCTTGGGCAGCATGCCGCGAATGGCCGATTCCAGTATGCGCTCAGGGTGCCGGTCCATCTGTTTCTGGGCGCTGATCTCTTTCAATCCGCCCGGATAGCCCGTGTGGTGACGATAAAGTTTATCCTTCAATTTGTTGCCCGTGAAGACGACCTTTTCCGCATTGATTACTACCACATGGTCTCCGAGGTCGAGAAACGGCGTATAGGTCGGTTTGTTCTTCCCCATCAAGATGCGGGCCGCCTGTGTGGCGAGGCGGCCTACGGTCTTTCCGCTGGCGTCTATCAAATACCACTTGCGGCCCTGTTCGAGGTCTTTTCCGCTCGGTACGAATGTCTGCATGATACGAATCTCCAAATATATCGTTGAGAAGACGAACAAGAAGGATACGAAAAGCCATTTTTATTGTCAAGCCACATTCAAAATTCGAAACAGTCTTTGGATTTGCGATTGAAAGGGTAGCATCCGCCGGGTCATATCATCAGAAGTCACCGGCGATGGGTTGGTTTGAGAGAGCATCTTTAACAACGGCGCGATGATTCATCAGGATGTGTTATCGCCCCTCAGCATGACGGGCAATGTTTTGAGCATTATTTTGATGTCGAGCCAGGGAGACCAGTTCTCTATGTAAAAGACATCGAGCCGGACCATCTCTTCGAAATGCAAGCGGTTTCTTCCGCTCACCTGCCAGAGTCCGGTTATGCCGGGTTTGACGTGAAATCTCGCCCTGTGCCAGTCCTTGTATTGGCGCACCTCGTAAGGTATAGGGGGACGCGGACCCACCATGCTCATCTGTCCAATTAAAACATTCAGCACCTGCGGCAGTTCATCAATCGAGTAACGCCTCATCCAGCTTCCGATCCGGGTCAACCTCGGATCGTCTTTGACCTTGCCGTATATGGGCCGGTCGCTCGTCCCCTGATTCGTGTCTTCTCCGTTTATCATTCGCTTCATCAATTCGCGATGCGCCTCATCATCGATCCCATCCCTCATCGAGCGGAACTTGAACATCAAAAACATCTTGCCGTCCATTCCCACTCGCTCCTGCCTGAGAAATACCGGCCCTTTCGATTCGAGTTTTATCAATACGGCCAGCACTATCCATAGAGGCCAACTCAAAAGCAGAAGCAACACGGCGACAATCGTATCCAGGCCGCGTTTCAAAACTCTTTGAGGTCCGCGAAGAGGCTCCTCGAAAAGCTTTATCATAGGCAGGCTGCCGATTGTGGCGATTTCGGTCTTTCCGGGCAAACAATCGAACAGATTGGGCACGACCCTGTATTTTATGTAGTGGTCGCGCCCGCATTCCATCAACACCTCGAACATCTTTCTGGGATTGATGCGAGTGGTCGTTATGAGCACCTCTTCTATTGCGTACCTCTTGACCAGTTCCGGCAGGTCGTCGAACCTGCCGAGCAGTCTCACCTTGTACCCTTGCATGGAGGAGGTGTCTTCGCTCGCGTGCCCGGCCACGACTCCGACCAGCTTGTACCCGAGTCGCGGCTTTTCGGCCATCTCGGCTATGCAGACTTCTGCCATCTCTCCGCACCCGACCACTATCGTAGGGATAAGGTTGCGCTCGTTCGACCGGTATAGGATCTGTATGACTCGCACGGCCCATCTCGTCGCCACAAACAGGGCCAGAGACATCAGCCAGTCGTAGACGAAGACGAGTCTCGAATATGAAAAGTCCAGGAACTCCAGTTCGCCGTCGCGGTAAGAGACGCCCTGCCGGAAGAGAAAGCCGAACAAAACCAGCACCAGGAATGCGAGGGTCGTCGCTTTGAAGACTTTCACGAAATCGCTTGAGAACGAAAATTCTCCTCTCAAACGATAAAGCCCGTACCTGCGCAACGCATAAATCTTTATAAACGGCGCGAAGATGAGCAAGGTGAGGTATGGTTCGAACTCAGGCGCTATGTATATGGAGAGGAGCGATCCTCGCGGCCATATAAATACCGGCATATCCTGGCGCAACTGGTAAGAGAGCATGAAAGCCGCCGCCGCCAGAATGAAATCTATCAATACGAGCGCCACTACGGGCGCGATTACACCGGCGAGGCTGCGCCTGTGAGCGCGTGGCTTTAGATGTTGCTCGGCTACTGTGGCCGCCGTGTCAGACATTGCCGTTCACTCGACCTCTCGAAAAGTGCATGCTCAAGGCATAGAGCATCCAAGCCTGCGCCCATCTCATATAGGGAATTTTGATCGTGTAGAAACGATGGCGCTGAAAGTAGAAAAAACCGGCCCGGTCTTGCAGATTGCGGGCGGCCCATCTCACCGCTCTGTCCGCCATCCTTTCCGCATCCGGCATCAATTCCTTCATCTCTTCAAATGTTATTATGGCCTGGGCTGCGCTGTGCGCATCCACGGGATAGAGCCTGTCATGATAGTATTTGGGCGTTGAGTCCGCAAGAAAGAATCTCTCCCGGTAAAACTCGAATCCGCGCTCAAGCTCCGTCATCCACCCGTCCTCGCCGAGATATTGAACCACACGCTTGAGCGATACGATCACATATCCCGTATGAAATCCGTCAACCCAACCCTGGTTTGCGCTCTCTCCATAAGGCCAGCTTCCGTCCTCGCGCTGTCGTGCAAGAGTGTAACTGACGGCCGAGCGGGCCGCTTCCTCATATTCAGGTTTTTTATTCACGGTGAACATGCGCGCGAGCAATTCAGCCGCAAGCATATTCACGTTATGAACGCGCGAGCGGTCGATCGGCGTATAGCTGAAGCAATGGCCCTCTGCGTCGCCTGTCCGGTTGAGCCGGTCGAGAATAAAGCGGCAACTGTTTTCGGCCGTCTCAATCGCCTGACGGCTTCCCGTTCGCTCGAACCAGTCGAGGCAGGCCTCGGCGGCAAAGACCGTACATACCATGTTCGGTGTTCCGCGCGGCGCAAAGAAAGCGCGCGACTGCCAATCGAAGTTGTATCCCCAGCAAGCTTCCCGGTATCCCTCGCTGCGAAGCGAAAGGAGCGACGCGGCCAGGTAATCGAAATCCGCTCGCAAGCCGCTCGGTATATCATCAGAAGAGTTCGCTTCGTAGTTCGCCTGCGAGGATATTTGCGAAGGCAGAGCGATTCCATAGTGATCCGAAAGAAGCGCGAGGGCGCGCAGGGCGAGCGCCGCCGTTTTGGGATTCAAGGCTTTCTTTATCCCTATAAGCGGGCGGACGTTCACGGGGCTGCGCTTAACGAGTTGAGTCAAAACCATCCTGCCGAGTCTGTTATTTATAGGGAGAGTCCGGGCCAATGGCGAGTTCAATCCGTCATAAGGATCATATCCGACCCAGGATTGACTCCGGCAATATTTGAAGAGTCCGCGCAGAGCCGACTCGCAGTAATCGGGTTCAGCCATCAGCCATCAGTCTTCAGCCATCAGTCTTCAGTCTGAAAGCTGACGGCTGATAGCTGATAGCTGATAGCTGACGGCTGACGGCTGATGGCTGATAGCTGGCAGTCACATCACCTCGATAGGTATTTCCACGTTGACATTTTGAGGCCGCAAGCAGACCTTATCATTGCATGCCTGTACCCTCAGCTTGGCCTTGAGCGTGTGGCGGCCGGCGGCAAGCTTTGCTCCTGCGCGAGCGGTGAAGCTCAACACTGCCTTTCCTTCATAGACAGACATCGGGGTCTCTGAAAATTCGAACTTCTGTAGCTTTGCCTTAGGGTAAACGACTCGCGTGGTGGTAAGCCCCGGCAATCGCTCGATGGTCAAAGCGGTCGCTATGAGGAATTCTTCGCGGGGGCGATTGGAATTGATGTGATAGCCTTTATCTATATCGATCACGACTTTGATCGGGACCGACGCCCCTTTCTTGACCTTATAGACGGATTCCTCCGGTTTCACCTTCACAACCTTATCAGAAGATTGAGCGAGAGCCTGTGCGCTCAAACAACCAATCAACACGAATAATGATAGCTTGCGTAGTTTCATTTCACCTCCCTGAAAAATTTTTGGAGCGCCGCCTTCGGACGACACTCAGAACCATCAACTATTTAAAAGAACCGGCTTGCTTCGCTCCTCGAATATGATAAACGATATAAAGGATGAATTGCATCCCTCGAAGGCTCTTTGAGGTACAATCAAGATGGCGGCTTGAAATCATCCCTGACAGTTTTTTTAGAAAATCGAAATAGCCCTGAATTATCCAAGGCGAATTTTCCGTCATTTATTATAGGACTGGATTTAAGTCGAGAAGTCTGGAGCATCATTTTCCTGGCAATGTTTAAAACAACTAAGGAGAACAACTCATGCACAATAACGATCACCCAAAGGGACTCTGTCGAGTTGCGCCGTCACCCAGAGTGTTGAAATCGATTCGGCGCGAAATACAAGCGAATCGTTGGACGGCAAGCGATATGCGGTTTCGCTCGGTAGCTGCGCATATGGCGGTTGAGAGGCCTCGTCAGCGAGTCGGTCTCAACGATGGGGTATTTTATCCCGAAGAGTTCATGCCTGAAGGTTTAAGGCGGATAGCAGCGGGGCGGCCCAGTGTTCGCACGCAAGCGCGCAAAACGACCGGACGAATACAGGCGCTCGTCATCCTTGCGGACTTCCCTGACAATCAGGGCCAACGTGACCCTCAAGAATTTTCTGACCTGCTCTTTTCTCTTGGAACCTACCCGACCGGAAGCATGCGTGATTACTATAGCGAGGTCTCTTATGGCAAGCTGGATGTGACGGGTCACGTCACGAGTTGGCTGAGGATGCCGAAACCGTATTCTTACTATGTCAATGGCGAAAGCGGTATGAGCGCCAAGTATCCGGAAAACAGCCAGGGGTTGACCGAAGACGCCCTGAAGGCCGCAGCCAGACTCGTAGACTTTCGTGAATTCGATCAAGACGGGGACGGATTTCTCGATGGCCTGTTCATCGTCCATGCAGGCAGCGGCGCTGAAGTAATAGAGGACGCGGATACGCGCCGTCAGATGATCTGGTCGCACAAATGGCATCTAAAGGAACCGCTCACCCTGGGTGGAGTGAAAGCATACGCATACTCAATAGAGCCGGAAAACGGGGTGATGGGTGTCTTTGCTCATGAGTTTGGTCATGTGCTAGGCTTACCCGATCTTTACGACACAACGAACCGCTCGGCAGGGGCCGGGATGTGGTGTTTGATGGCCAGCGGAAGTTGGGGCGGAGGCGGCCGGCGGCCAACACACCTCTGCGCCTGGTCCAAAGCCCATCTTGGCTGGCTGAAACCCAAGAACATCACTGATACAAATACCATTGAGTTAATGGCAATCGAAGATAGTGCGATCAGTTATCGACTTTGGACGGACGGCAAATCGGGACAGGAGTATTTCCTGCTTGAGAATCGTCAGGCTCAAGGCTTTGATGAAGATTTGCCGGGTACTGGATTACTCATCTGGCACATCGATGATGGGCAATCCGACAATGACGACCCGCGCCACTACAGGGTGGGACTCGAACAGGCCGACGGCAAGCGCGACCTCGAACGAGGTCAAAACGAAGGTGACGACTCTGATCCCTATCCCGGCGATACGGGCAGCACATTATTTGACGACGCAAGCAAGCCGAACTCGCGGGACTACTTCGGAGACCCGACAAACGTAGAGGTGCGGCGCATCAGACAGTTGAGAGATGGCAAAATCAAAGGCGACGTTAAGGTTTGACGGAGCGCGAGACCGGGGCTAAAGCTTCTTAATATCGTCGGGCAGCAAGTTATATCGCCCACCGCCCGGCCCGCCCCGGTAAGTCACTTTGGCTTCGATTCGGTCGCCGGGGCGCAGCGTTACGTCACTGTCAGACAGGAAACAGGACAAGGTTTGACCGATAGCATCACGGGTGAAGTTAGGCAAGTCATCCACGTTTTCCGATTCCATTATGGCCAGATCGATCGTCAGGCCATAACCGTCCGGCTCAGGCCGTATTGCGACCACTTCCCCGCGAACGAGGCTCTGGTTGGGCGCGGCCTTGATGCTGTGGCTCTTTGATACGCTCATAATTCCCTGACAAACCTTTCGGTTATGCCTTGATATTATTTCCATTTCGGCCGGATTGTCCAGATAAACCCTTAAAGCAAGCGCGTTTGATTCTCAAAGCGAACCTTATATCGTCCTTACCCAACCGGACCTATGTAACGCCCGGACGTTATACTTAGTGAAGAAACAAATCTTCAAATTTTGAAGGAAGGGAGGTTATAGCTTTGAACCATCGTCCGTATGATCCGCCTTTTGGTCCTTACCAGGACTGAAAAGTCAGCACCAAGCCTTGCAAGGTCACAATCCAATATCCTGGGGCAACGCGCCGGATTTAGGTCAACCAATAACATCAGTTCTGAAAGGGCGAATAGACACGAAAAAAATAGTTCTTCCGCCCTTTCAGGACTCTCAGCCGAATTGAATAATTGAGTCGAGATGACGCAACACTCACGATCTCAGATTAGCGAATCTCGCTCCGTTGTGGCTTTTAGACAGTTTTTATGGAATATTGAATTACTGGCTAAAAAGCCGAATGGGCAATCTTTCAGGAAAGGGGGAGATCATAATTGCGCGCGGTCAAGTCCAATATAAGTATAGAAGACTTGGCCACGCGCATGGTCGCGCCGGACGAAGAGGCTTATAGCGAGTTTGCATATCTATTCGGATCTAAGTTCAGGGCCTTTTTTATGTCGAAAGGGCTTTCCGTCTCGGACGCTGAAGACTTGGCAATATCTTGCGTCACAGACATCGCGCTCAAAGTGGAAAAGTATGAGCACAGGTATGATGGAGGGTTTGAAGCCTGGGTTTTTACTATTGCGCGCCGTGCTTTATCGGATTGGCGGAAAAAAAATAAAAAGCGGAAAAAAAATAAAAAACCGCTGTCCCTCCTTGATGATGTAGCAGTAGAAACTATTCACGATGATGGGCCGGAACCGAATATGGAAGTCATACTTGCTGTCAGGGATGCTCTGGGACAGCTTTCGCAATCTGATCAGAACATCATCCGACTTCGGGACATGGGAGTTGAGAACTCTTATACTGAAATCGGTGAGCAACTCGGCAAAAGCGCTGGGGCATCGAGGGTCGATCATTTTCGCGCCAAGAAGCGATTGAAATCCATCCTCGAGAAAGACCCTCGAATCGCTAAAATCCTGGAGCGATCAGAACGCGCGGCAAAGGCGGCAGGGGGGAAGCCGGAAAAAGACCCATGAATCTCTAAAATTCCAGAGCGCCAAAAAGAGTTTGAATCGAAGGAAAAACATGAATAGGCAAAATCAAAAACCAGATACACATGATATATCGGATCAGCTTCCCGAATGGCTGGACGACGTATTGCGCATGTCTCAGGAGTCAGTTTTTTTCCTCGACCTTGAGAGAGAGCCGGAGCAGGTCTCCGATGTTTTCCGTCAAAGATGTCACGAAGCGGCGGAGGTTGCTTTGAGTATTGCGAAATTGCGCAAGGAACGGCAGCGTATAGGTTTCGTGCCGCTATCACTGGCGGACTACATCCAGGGGCTTGTGAAGGTTGCCAACATATCGTTGACTCCAATCCTTGCCTGGATGGGAATTGAAGTTCTTTCCCATCCTGATGCTAATTCTGCAAAAGCATTTGCGCGGTTTGCGCAAAAGATCGGAATCAGCCTGCGGGAGACCCTGATACACCTGCGCATAGGCTTTGCCGCCCGGCTTGACTCTGCCCCAATATCATTATTAGTTGCACGCCATCGCTCTACCGAACTCCGGCATAACCAGATGGAGGAGTGTGAGGTCGTGCTCAGGCAGCTTGAGTCGGAATATGAACTGAGTGAACTTAGAGAGATTCGACAAATCGAGTCCGAGGCTCACTCTGTATATGATATGTAGGAGATCTCTACTGCCTGAAAGACCTTTTTGAGGTGCTTTCATGAGCTACAAAAATGTGCCCATAAAGGATGCTCCTTCAAGCGTCTTAATCGGTAAACTGTCTGAAGGATGGCATCGTTTAACCAGTGGTCCTATACAGGGATTTGTACATAGTTGGGATGCCAGGTTCAAAACGACCTCCGAGATCAGAGATATCGATGAGAATACACTCCACTTCGTAACCGACCTGAGCAATATACGCTTGCGCGGCATGAATGCGGTCCATTGCCTCATGCTCGCAGGCGGTTCGAACGTCGCTTATGAGGCCCAAGAATTCTGGAAGAAAGTTTCATCGCCGGGCCGCTTGCCCTTTGTAGTGACACTGTCTGATCTTGCTTATGACGAGGCAAAAAAGGTTTTTCCAGGTGAGCGATGCCTCGTACTATCGACCGAGCAGGTCAAACAACTATTGAATGCTGCTGAACCTTTATTGCTCCTGAAGCAACTGCTCTGGCAGCAAATCCCCAAACGGCGGCTCAGTCCTTATATACTCTGCGCGGCATGGATTGAAACTTTTCATCAAGCTCACCGCCGGGCGATTTTATTTGGAGTGCGGCGGCCCG
>JAKEHD010000748.1 GCA_022615215.1 Blastocatellia bacterium | reverse complement strand
GACGCTCGTAGTCGAGCTTAGGCGAATCCTCTCCCCGTGTCTCCGTGTCTCCGTGTCTCCGTGTCTCCCCTGTGCCCATTCACGGTGGCAGCCACAGACCTGACGACAATCTAAAAGGTGTGCGTAAGTGTCAGGTCAAGAGCGATGCGGCTCGCCTGTTGATTCGATGAGATAGCACACTGAATCTCCATCGGGCACACCGTCGGGCATTTTGGACCATCTGTCGAACTCTCTTTCCATCCGCGATTGCAGTTCGATCGTCTCATTCAATACCTCCCTGTTTTCGTATATCCGGCGCTCTATAATGCGGCGGGCTAACGGACATGGGGACTCGCCTTTCTGGCTTTGCCGAATGAGTTGAGCGATTTCGCCGAGAGTGAATCCAAGGCTCTTGGCCTGGCGAATGAAGCGCAGTCGCGTCACATCCGAGTCCGAATACAGTTTGTATCCGTTTCGCGTATCCCGATTCGGCTTGAGCAACCCGATGCGCGTGTAATAGCGAACCGCGTGCGGGGATGAGCCGCTCTGTATGGCCAACTGACTGACAGTCATTGCTTGCTTTGCTCCTGATCGTCCACCCTGAAAAATTGCGGGCTGCGGATTCGCACTCGCGAGGGCGACAGAATCTCAAAAAGGCAGATTTCACGATTCACTCGGTTGAGAGAGTCGCAACAACAGTAAATAGATATGAGTCGAGAGCGCTATTAAATCAATAAAGAGGATAAAGACAGATAAAGCGGGCGGGAGTGGTAAGGTATCGGGACCGCAACCTGCGCACACGATGATAAGGTAGAGGGATCGATTATCTGCTGAGTTTGTTGGATCGAAATCGGTTTCTGCGCGGAGAAAGAAGCAATCCCCATATCGGCCTGAGATTGTGCGAAGCGGCAGGGAACCGCACCCAACATCGAATTGTTGCAGTAGCCATCAGCGACTGCTGCGACATTTGTTATGTATGATTCCGATGATGTGAGTGATTCAGGGTCAGGTTCTCCGGATTGTTGCGTGTCTCCTACAGATACAGGACGAATCTTCTCGGGAGGAGCACAGCAGTCGCACGTTTCAGTTTGACACTCACTCTGAGGATTACAGAGGCAGATCGCCGCGGCCTGTGACAGTTGTGCGGACAATAGAGAGATCGCGACAAAGAACAGAAACATTCGCCGAATGGATTGGATGAATGTTTTTTTAATCGCATGGTTTCTCTTCATATCGCCTCTATCGAAGCATCCTCCTTGCTAAGGTCGATGCCTCTTGTGCCGCTCGCCTGACGGCTCAGTGACATTCTCAGCGTTTCATCGTGCCCGGTGCCACCGCGCCGGTATTACTTTGACATAAGCAGTAATGCAATGAGCGTTCCTTCCTCCAATCGCCGAAAAGAGGCGCTAATACCGTGTAAAAGAGCTTCTTCTGGGAAATCTTTCACAATGGCCTGTGTAGATTTACCCAGGCAATCACAGTAAAGCTGAGGCGAGCGATACTGCCTGTGCCGGACGCGCTGCCATTCCCGACGAGGGACAAAATATTCAAGGTAGATACGCGTTCGTTACATACTGCTGTACCATACGATGAGTGTTGAAAAAAGAGGCATTCATCGCTATAGAATGTTGCATTACGTCAATCCACTGCTCGCGATTGCGATAAAATAGAGGAACTATAACGCTCTCCAGCTTTTGGTATAAATCTTCCGCATCCTGATGGCGCGCAAAGTCCGTCCCCGGCATTCCTGCTTCCCTCGAACCGATAGACCACCCTGTTACACCCTCTATGTGCCCCTCAATCCACCATCCGTCGAGAGAGCTGAAACTTGGCACTCCGTTGTGCGCGGCCTTCATGCCTGATGTGCCGGACGCTTCCAGGGGCCGCTGCGGCGTGTTGAGCCATAGATCGACGCCGGAAACAATCAGCCGGGCCATTTCGAGATCGTAATTCTCAAGGTAGACAATCGGTAAATGATCGCCCGTCTGGCGCGAGATGGCGAAGATGCGTTGAATCAATTCCTTGCCCGCGTGATCTCTAGGATGCGCCTTTCCGGCGAAGACAAACTGCAAAGGGCCTGCCTGCCCGGCAATCCTCAGAAGGCGGTCCAGGTCTGAGAAGATAAGGTCTGTGCGCTTGTATTCGGTCGCCCTGCGAGCAAATCCGATCGTCAGGGCATCAGGCGACAAAAGTGTATTGGTTCGCTGCTTGATGAAGGCCAGCAGTTCCGATTTAGCCTTCACATGTGCATCCCATATATCGTTCTTTGGGATTCTTACGGCCTGTCTGAGCAAGGATGGATCCTTGCCCCAACCGGGAAGATACCGGTCGTAGAGGAGCTTGAAGCTGTCCGAGGTCCAGGTCCAGGAATGTATCCCATTGGTGACGTGGTGTATAAGATGGCCGGGGAACATATCACGCGAGACTTCTTCATGCCGCTTGGCTACACCGTTGACGTAACGGCTGAGATTCAATGCGAGCAGGGTCATATTCAGACGGTCCTGACCACACAGCATTCGAAGGACATCGAAAGGCACCGCTTCTCCCAACACGCGCCGCACCAGGTCGTAGTCGAATTGATCGTGTCCTGCCGGCACTGGCGTGTGGGTGGTAAATATGCACCGGTTCCTGACGCTTTCGAAATCCCACTCTGGCAGCTGAGACCGGTATTGTCTGTTTAGCAACTCCAGGACGAGAAGGCTTGCGTGGCCCTCATTCATGTGGAATTTCTGAACCCCCGTGTACCCAAGAGGGCGCAGCGCACGAGCCCCTCCTATTCCAAGCAATATCTCCTGGGCCAATCTGTACCTGTCATCACCACCATACAGGTAATCCGACAGCGCGCGATCATAATCGGTATTTCCTTCAACATTCGTGTCCAGCAAAATCAAGGGGACGACGTAGCCGCTTATGCCGATGAAGTCATGTTGCCAGGCCCGCACGCTCACCTTTCTCTGCTCGATATCTATCTGAACGGTTTCAGGCAAAGGGTGTAGGAATCGTTCGGGTTGCCACTGAACCGGCCCTTCACTTTGATTGCCCCATTCGTCGAGTTTCTGGTCGAAGTAGCCCTTCCGATAGAGAAGACTCACACCTACAACAGGCACTCGCAGGTCGGCGCAGGATTTCAAAGTGTCTCCGGCAAGCACGCCCAGACCGCCTGAGTAAGTAGGCATGCTCGAACCGGCAGCCACTTCCATGGAGAAATATGCGACTCGCCTGTTTTCTTTCGCCTCGTCGTAAGCAGGAGCAACAAGCGATGCGCGATACCTCTCCGGTTGATCGAGAAACTTCTGCTTGCAGTACTCCGAGCAGAAATGAATCGTTTGATCCTTGTAGACAGCCACCAGGCCCTTGTTTGATAAGACCGCCATTCCGCAAACCGGATCCTTCGAAGAAATGTTCATAATAAACCTCCCTCTTTCAATGGAAACAGGTTCTGCGTCTCGCTTCATCAAGCAAGTGATTTCCGGAACCGCATAATCCCAAAAGAGATTATCGCCAACGAGAAAACCGCCAGGGCCAGCGTCTGCGGCCAGAGCACTTCCATCCCTACACCCTTGAGGAATATTCCTAAGACTATATCCATGTAGTAGCGCAGAGGGTTCAAGTATGAGAGGTATTGCAGCACGGGCGGCATATTCTCAATCGGGACAAGGGTGCCGGAGAGGAACATCACGGGAAAGAGCACGAAGAAACTCAACAACAACACCTGCTGCATATTCCTGGCCAGGGTGGCCAGATACACACCCACCCCCATCGCCGCAAAAAAGATCAGAGTGGAGAGCCCCAAAAATAGCGTCAGGCTTCCTTTTACCGGAACGTGGAAAACGAAAATGGCTATCGATACGCTCAACAGCAGCCCGGCCATCTTGATGACTCCCATTGGCAGGAGCTTTGCCACTACGAGTTCTCCGGAGCTGATGGGAGTGACCAGCAACTGCTCCAGCGTCCCGGCTTCCTTTTCCCGAACGACCGCGCCCGCCGCCAGCAGCAATCCGGTCATGAAAGCTGCCAGCGCCACCATCGAAAGCATGTTGAAGTGCGTGAATTCCAGGTCCGGGTCATAGAGCGCCTTGATGCTGTTGGTGACTGTCGCAATGCCCGCTTCAGAGACATCGAGCAGGCCGGCCCGCTCCAGTTCTATATTCAGAGAATGGCTCCGAATGATCCCGGCCGCATAACCGAGGGCCACTTTCGCTATTTGCGAGTTGGTGCCGTCCACAAGCAATTGAACTCTGGCCGGTGTGCGCCGGGCAAGGTCTCTGGAAAATCCCGCCGGCACAACAAGCACCATCGATACCTCGCCGCGATCTAAAAGGCTTTCGAGTTCCCTCTCGTTCGAGATGTGGCGGGCGATGAGGAAGTTATCGGTGGCGGCGAACTTTCCTACAAGCTCCCGACTCTCTCGCGAGCGGTCCAGGTCATAAACCGCTATGGGCAGATTCCTCACGTGCAGAAAGAGCGCCCAGCCGCAGAGAGCTATCTCGACAAATATGTAAACCACTAAAATGACCAGCGCCCTGTCCCTGAAAAACTGGACGAACTCTTTGCCGATGAGCGCAATGATTCTTGTCAACATCGCCGCCTCCTATCCGACCTTCTTCTTGAAGAAAATCGACGCCAGCCCCACGATGATCAAAGTGTAGATGAAAAGCATCAATACATTGGGCCAGAGGTATTCGAGACCGACGCCCTTCAGCGCAATCCCCCGCGAAATCTCGATGAAATACCTGGCCGGGAAAAAGTATGTGTACACTTGAAAAACTTTTGGCATGTTGAAGATTGGATAGATAAAGCCTGAAAAGAGAAAAGAAGGCATGACGGTTGCGGCTATAGCCATCAACATGGCCGCCACCTGGCTGCTGGTAACTGTCGAAACCAGCAAACCAATCCCGACCGTGCATAATACATACAAAACCGCCATCAACAGGAAGAGAGGTATGCTTCCCACAAAAGGTATTTCGAATAGAAACAGCGCGGCGATAAAGACGACCAGCATCTCCACAAAGGCAATGGCCCCGTAAGGGAGCAGCTTGCCTATCATGAATTCGTAAGGCCGAATGGGTGAAATAAGCACTTGCTCGATAGACCCTCGCTCCTTTTCTCGCGTCACGGCCAGAGCGGAAAGCAGCGGCGGAAAAGCCATCAGGATCACGGCGAACAGACCGGGCACGATAAAGTTCTTGCTCACAAGCGAAGAGTTGTACAAGACTCTCGGTTCCGCCACGATGGCTTCCTGCAATCTACCCAACCCCGCTTTTTGTAGCTGGGAATCCACGAGCCTCTCCGTATAAGCCTCGTTGACGGCTTCAATGTAATTGACGGCTATCTCGGCCCTCGGCGGAAAAGAGCCGTCAACCAGGGTTTGCACACGAACCGTTTCACCTCTTAAAAGCCTTTGCGAAAAGTCCGCCGGGATTATCAAGGCAGCAAAAGTCTCGCCTCGATCTATAGATTCATATATCTCCCGGTAACCGCTCACATGCCGCCGGACTTGAAAGTAGCCGGTATTCCTATAACTATTCAGGTAGGCCCGGCTCTCAGGCGATCCGTCCTGGTCCCACACCGCCAGTCTGATCTCAGCCACGTCCAGGTTCAGGGCATATCCGAACAGGAGCAGTTGAATGAGCGGAAGAAGGATCGCAATGCCCAGCGTGTAAGGGTCTCGCCTGATTTCCCTGACCTCTTTCCTGAGCAGAGGCATGACGAGTTTCATAAGGACCGCCCCCCTTCGATGCGGCGTTTGTCTTGGGCCTCGATCAAAGCGACAAACAGGTCTTCCAGGGTGAAAGGGGCTTTCTCCGCGCGCCGAACCTCGAAGCCCCCCTGCCTCAACATAAGGGCAACCGCCGGTGCCGCCCTCCCGGCATCGTCTACCAGCAAGTGAAGAGCGCCGCCAAACAAGGACACCCCGGAATACTGTTCCTTGTCACTGAGGTAATCCATCGCCGCCAGAGGTCTGCTCGTTTCTACCTCTAACAATTCGCCTGCGAGGTTTTGCTCCTTCAGATTTCCGGGGCTGCCCAGAGCGATCAGATTTCCGTCTGAGATCAACCCGAGGCTGTGACAGTGCTCGGCCTCATCCATGTAGTGAGTGGTGACGAACACGGTCACCCCTCGGGAAGAAAGGTCATAGATCAAGTCCCAGAACTCCCGCCTGGCGACCGGATCGACCCCTGATGTCGGCTCATCCAGAAACAATACTTCGGGTTCGTGCATAATGGCGCATCCGAGGGCCAGGCGTTGCTTCCACCCGCCCGAAAGCTCTCTGGCCATGAGCGACTCTCTGCCGGTGAGACCGGCCATCTCCAGCACCCATCGTTTGCGATGCTTTTTTCTCTCCCCCTTCAAGCCGTAAATCCCCGCGTAAAGGTTTATGTTCTCCTCAACCTTCAGATCGTTGTAGAGAGAGAATTTCTGTGACATATAACCTATCTTCGGTCGCAGCCGCTTCGCTTCCCTGCCGATATCGAACCCTGCCACTGTGGCCTGGCCCGAAGTCGGCGGCAGGAGTCCGCAGAGCATCTTTATAGTCGTTGATTTGCCGGAACCGTTCGGCCCGAGGAACCCGAATATCTCCCCCTTTTTCACCTGAAAACTGATTTCGTCGACGGCGGTGAAGCCGCCGAAGCGTTTGGTCAGCCCGAACACCTCTACTGCATAGCCGCCGTCCTGCAACAGGGGTTGGGCTTCCAGAAATTCGGTTGTGACAGCCCGGCCTTTCGCTTGCCGTGGAGTGACTGTCTCCCCGGCCACCACCGAGACGAAGATATCCTCAAGGCTCGGTTCCACCTGGCGTATGCTGTGAACTTTAATTCCCCGGCCGTCTAAGTAATTTCTTATAGCGTCCTGTTCGCTGGCAGGGTCCGGCACAACCACGTGAAGGTACTCGCCGAAAATCTGGACGCTGGCGTAACGGCCCCCTTCTTTCAACGCCGAGACGGCTGCGCGCAGAGGCTCGGCAGCAATCGAAAGCTGTCCGCCGGGCAGTCTCTTCTTGAGTTGTCGGGGAGTGTCGCAATCGAGAATTCGCCCGCCATGCATCAGCGCCACCCTGTCACAACGCTCTGCCTCGTCCATATATGGCGTCGAGACGAAAACCGTTATCCCCTCCGAGAGGAAGTTATAGACGATTTTCCAGAAATCCCTGCGGGACACCGGGTCCACCCCTGTAGTCGGCTCATCGAGAAAAATAATTTCGGGCGAATAGATCAGGGCGCAGCATAGCGCAAGCTTTTTCTTCATCCCTCCCGATAGTTTCTCAGCGGGCCGGTCGGCGAATCTCGTCAGGCGGCTGAATTGAAGCAAACGGGCCGTCCGCTCTTTTCTAGCTTCAGCCGGGATCTGATAGAGGTCGGCAAAAAAATCTATGTTTTCCGCAACCGTCAGGGTGCCGTACAGGCTGAACCCTTCCGACATATATCCGATCTTACCGCCCAGCCGGCCGGAGTCCCTTACGACATCGATCCCCGCAACCCTGGCCGAACCTGATGTGACGGCTTTAATGCCGCAGAGCATCTGTATCGTAGTGGTCTTGCCCGCGCCGTCCGGTCCTACAAGTCCGAATATCTCTCCCTTATTTACCTGCAACCGGATACGGTCGACTGCCGCGTTCTCGCCATAGAGTCTGGTCAGGCCATCGGCATCTATGATCTGCTCTTCCACCGCTCTCAAAACTCCTTTCAAAAAAATCATCCCTGGCCCGGCGGCCCGGTGCGTGGCCCGTTTCATCCTAGTGGTGAGTGGCAGAAGTTTTCCATCACGTAGGGGCAGACCCATGTGTCTGCCCAAGACCAGGGCGCACACGTAGGTGCGCCCCTACGCCTATTGGATTATTTCCGCCTGGCACCACTAGGTCGCCCAAGACTCAGGGGCCTTTCTCACCATCGCGGTTTCATCCAGGGCACATCATCTTTCCAGCGAATTACTGCGTCTGCCGGTAAGCCGGGAACCAGGCTGTGATCCGGGTTTTCTTCCAGATAGAGCCTGACGCCATAGACAAGCTTGACCCGCTCATCCTGGGTATGCACTTCTCTAGGTGTGAATTCGGCGCGGGAAGCGATATAGCGCACAGTAGCGGCAAACGGCCTCTCGG
>JAKEHD010000747.1 GCA_022615215.1 Blastocatellia bacterium | reverse complement strand
GTGTAATCTGTGGTTGATCCTCCGGCCCCTGACAACGGACGAAGGACGAATCACGCATCACTTCCTCAATCACCACCTGTAATGGGCGAACGCCTTGTTGGCATCGGCCATTCGGTGTGTATCGTCCCGTTTCTTGACCGCCGAGCCGCGATTATTGCCGGCATCCAGAATCTCTGCGGCAAGGCGCTCGGTCATGGTCTTTTCGCTGCGCCCGCGCGAATAAGAGATCAACCATCGAATGGCGAGGCTGTTGCCCCGGCTCTTCTGATCGACCTCTATAGGCACCTGATATGTGGAGCCTCCGACGCGGCGCGATTTGACTTCGACGCGCGGCTTGACGTTATCTATGGCCTTCTTGAAGACCTTCAGGGGGTCTTCCTGGGTCTTCTTCTGAATCTGGTCCATGGCACTATAGAATATGTTTTCGGCCGTAGACTTTTTGCCGTCCCACATAAGCGAGTTGATGAACCGTGTCACCATAGTCGAGTTATAAATCGGGTCCGGCAAAACTTCGCGCTTCGCTGCTACTCTTCTTCTTGGCATAAGCTTCCCGATTGCGGATTGCGGATTGAAAAGCCGGTCACGACTGAAATTCCGCATTCCGCATTCCGCATTCCGCAATTATTTCTTGGCCGGCGAGGCTTCCTTCGGCCGCTTGGCCCCATACTTCGAACGGCTCTGCTTGCGCCCCTGGACTCCGACCGAGTCGAGAGTGCCACGCACGACGTGATAGCGAACGCCCGGCAGATCCTTGACGCGGCCCCCGCGAATGAGCACGATAGAGTGCTCCTGTAGGTTGTGGCCGACGCCGGGGATATAAGTTGTGACCTCTATATGATTGGTCAATCGCACGCGGGCCACCTTGCGTAGCGCCGAGTTCGGCTTCTTTGGCGTCTGAGTATAGACGCGAGTGCATACGCCGCGCTTCTGCGGGCTGGCATTGAGCGCAGGGCTTGAGGTTTTGTACTTGACCTTCCGTCGCCCTTTACGGACTAACTGATTCAGTGTCGGCACGCCTGACTCCTCTCAACTCGGATTTCAGGATGATCCTGTCACCCATCATCTATTAATAAAGCGCACAGGGGCGAAACGGCTACGACCGCCGCACGCAATTACCCACGTAGTAGGGCAGCTAAATTTGTATTCGGGGATGTTCTGAAAAGTAGCTGCGGATTCGGCCTCCCCTCCGGCCTAACTTTTCTGTGGCGTGAGTTCAGGTTTTTTCATTTCGATTCGGGATGACGGCGCTCACTCCGCATCCTTTTACGCCACAATAACGTTTATTCCGCGTCCGGTTTCAAATACTGCGACGCCTCCGCAGTCTCAGAACCAAAAAGCGTCGCCGCAACAAACGAGAAACTATACCGATCTCGATTTTCTTTGTCAACCCCGGATTCGACCGCGCGGTCTGCCGCTCCAAAATCATGCACAGGGCTATAGCTCGAATCGGCGTTGGCTTTGTTTTGAACCTGATGCTATGGGCGGGAGCGGATCATCCGAAACGTTATAGTAGAAAACATCCCCATCCAGACGCAGAAAGATGAAGACCACCTCTTCGGCGGGGTCGTATTCACGAACCGACTCGGCCACTTCTTCATTGGGCCAGCCTCCCTGCTCGGCCAGGCTTTCGCTTTCATCGGCCACGTAATAAGCAGGGACGTGAAAGCCGGACCCGGCCTTCTCTCCGCGCCTCAGATCGATCACCACCGCGCCCCGCCCCTTCGAGCAGTAGCGATCCCATGCGAAAGCCGCGAAGTCCTGCCACTGAGACTGTATGAACCGCTGATGGCCTTCGGGCGTGTCCATCGCTTTGACCTTGTCGGGTGGGTTTGATTTTTTCAAGATTCGCTCCTTTGGTTGCATATAGAATCTTCTCGCGCTGACGGGAAATTATCAAACGCATAATGATTTGATAGCCACAGAATCACACAGAAGAACACAGAAGAAAACTTGAACGTCAGGCGCGGTTTTCGGAAGCGGCAATCTGCGGCGGACGCGCCGAGGCTGGCGCATTTCACGATCTCAATGGAAAATAGGAGTTTATGAAGATCGCTACCTGGAATGTCAATTCTGTGACTGCAAGGCTGCCGGTTGTGTCGAAGTGGTTGGAGGCTGAGAGGCCGGACGTTTTGTGTATGCAAGAGACGAAATGCATAGACGATAAATTTCCGCGCGAAGCCTTCTTAGAACTCGGATACTCTTCTGAAACGTTCGGGCAGCCGACCTATAACGGCGTGGCAATAGTTTCTCTCGCTGAATGCTCAGAAGTCTTGCGAGGTTTCCCCGAAGACGAGCCCGAAGCGCAGGCGCGGATGCTTGCGGCAAAGATCGAGGGCGTCCGCATTATCAACGTCTACATACCGAACGGCGGAGAGGTAGGAATTGACAAATACTATTTCAAGCTCGACTGGATGAAGAGGCTGCGCTCTTTTCTGGACTCTTATGCCGGGGCAGACGAGATGGTTTTGTTATGCGGCGACTTCAACGTCGCGCCCGAAGACCGCGATGTGCATGACCCGGCGCTATGGGAAGGGCATGTGCATGTGAGCGAGCCGGAACGCGCCGCCCTCGAAGAGATAAAAGCCTGGGGACTGGTCGATGCTTTTCGATTGCACATTGAAGAAGACAAACATTATTCCTGGTGGGACTATCGCGCGGGAGCATTCAGGCGAAACGCTGGCCTTCGCATAGACCATATATGGGTATCGAAGGCGCTTGCGGTGCGTTGTCGTGCGGCCTGGATAGACAAAGAGCCGCGCCGCTGGGAGCGCCCTTCGGACCACACGCCGGTCGTAGCGGAGTTTGACTGAGATAGAGTTCTACTGAAACTGTATATCACTCCTTAATGGCATGATATACAGAAAGATGAAAACAGGACGGCAGAAAAACTTGTCAAGGAATTATGCGCAGGAGTATGATGAAACCCGCTCTTTGATAGTTTGATGGAAATCGAGATTGGCGACGCTAAACATTGACAGCGATCTACTTCCCATATCGATTCATCACCTTTCTCGGCGGAAAGTATCAGAGAGTCAGAACGATATGAAAGGTCAGAGCGAAAGCGAGCGGCTACAAACAAGAGGGTCTGTTGCCGCGCAGAAAGGCTGAGAACCTTTCAGCGTCGGGATGTTATACGGAAACTACATAATCACTTGTT
>JAKEHD010000746.1 GCA_022615215.1 Blastocatellia bacterium | reverse complement strand
TGTACGGGCGACCCTCTGAGGAAAAGAGTCTTCCTTTTGTGGTCGCCCCTCGATGGCCTGCTATCAGATGGCTTGCAATGAGGGGTGGCCACAGAGGGCCACCCTTACATGCTTCATCCTTCCGAAGCCCTTCGTCTCTTGATGAACAAATCAGAAACTGAACTTCAGCCCGAACTGTATCTCGCGCGGCCCGCGATTGCCGGTAAGCCTGCCAAAGTTCGGGTTGGTCGGATTGCCGAAGTTCGGGTCCGTGCGAACATTCTGGAAGTTCAAGGTCGTATCGAATCCGCTGAAATTGACATGGTTGAAGACATTGAACATCTCCGCGCGGAACTGAAGGCCGTAACGCTCTGTCACTTTCCAGTTCTTCGCCACGGAAAAATCGATGTTTTCAATCGCCGGTTGCCTTATGGCCCCGCGGCCGAGGTTGCCGAACTGTCCGAGAGCCGGCAGCGCGAAGGCCGCCGGGTTGAGATACTGAGTCGGATCGCCCGTATTCAGGAAAATGGGCACCCCCGGAACCAGGTCGGGGCGGAAGCCCGTAGCAGCGGGGGCGGTGCCGAGACCGGCAGTGTTGGCCCCGGAATTGATCTCAATCGGCGGGCCGTCCAGGAAAGAGGCTATCGTGTTGACCTGCCAATCTCCGAGGATATGATTTGCCAATCTGCCCCAACTCACAAACGACGGCAGAGAGTACACCACGTTGAAGACGAACATGTGCCTGCGGTCGAGGTCCGCATCGCCCCGGTCGAGATCGTAGTTGAAGGGATCGGTCGTCGCGCTCGTGAAGGAGGTCAGCGGAACGTTCGTAATCGCATGGCCCCAGGAGTAAGAAGCCTGGAAAGCCAGCCGCCCGGAGAAGCGCCGGTTGACCCATACCTGCATTCCGTGATAGCTGGAATCGCCCGTCGATTCACTCAACGTAATGGGACCAAGCCCCGGAAGTCTGCGATTGGCGTTGATTATGTCATCCGCACCCTGACCATTACGAATGCGCTCGGCAACCGCCAGCCGCGCGGAGGGTACGACCTCGTTGAAATTCACCCCGCGCCGCCAGATATGCAAGCCATGGTTTCCGACGTAAGAGATTTCAACTATGGTGTCCTTCATGATCTCGCGCGAGATGGTCGCGTTCCACTGATAGCTTTCGGGCGGGCGGAAGTCTATGCTGACGGCATTGAAAGGAGAGTTAGCCCCCACGCCCGCCACGTTGCCCGCGAGTCCCGGATTTATCGTATCCAGGCTGCGAAAGGTCGGGTCGTCAGGCAATCTGGAATCAACGCCCGGACCATTGGAACTGACCTGCACAGTCCAGGGGGGATTGCCCGATAATCGTAGTATGTCCTCTATGACGTTAGTGCGGCTGAGGAAGCGGCCGAAACCGAGCCTCAGCGCCGTCCTGCCATCGCCGAAGATATCCCAGGCTATGCCGAGACGCGGCTGGAAGCCCGCATTGTAAGGTTCGGCAAACGAGCGCGGCAGCCCGCCCTGCCCGGCCTGTATCAGACCGCTCTGGAAATTCTGGCCGTCATATAGGCTCGGCACGAAGTTGGTTATCCGATCATTCTTCGAATAGGGCGGAGAATACCTCGACCACCTCAGCCCCATGGTGAGAGTGATGCCCGGACGCGCCTTCCACGTGTCAGTGCCATAGAACTCAAAGTCGCGCCAGCGCCCTAGTGCGCTCTCTCTGTGATCGCGCTCGATATAACAACCGAGCGGCAAGTCCCTGACCAGAAGGTCTGCAATCGCATTGCCCGTGCGGTTGTTGGTCCCGCAGAGTTGGGCGACCTCGTTAGCGCCGACATTCGTCTCGTCCTTGATGTTATGGCTGAAGAGTGCGCCGAATTTCAGGTCGTGAGATCGGACCACTTTCGAGAAGTCGTCCTTCCATATAAAGAGGTCTTCGTGATTGGTCCAGGGCGCCTGATGCCAGAGCGCCGCATAGCCGTCCGCCGCCCATAGAGTCGGCAACCCTACGCCCTCTTCGCGCGGGAAGACCGAAGGGAACTTCGAAGCGATCTCGCTGTTGAGCGCCTCGCCCGCCGCGTTCGTGTTGATGATTATATCGTTGCCCGCCCGCGAGAACTGGAACTCGTTGACCGCCGTTGAGGAGAGCGTCATGGCCAGCTTGACGGCGAAACTCTCGCTCGGCTGCTCCCAATCGGAACTGAGCGTCGGGAAAGGAGCGTCGCCCCAGAAGTTGCCCGACGCGCGCTCGTGGACCCAGTACTCATTGATCCATCGGACCATCAGGTTCATGTTGTTTGTGATATTTATATCGCCGCGTATGCTGTCCTGACGGGTATTGATCGGCTGCAAGGGCGATGCTATCCAGTTATTGCCCGAAGCCGTAGTCGTAGGATCGGGATAAACCTGAAGTATGGCAAGGCCCGCCGGGCTGAGCCGGTTTTGAGGGATGCGGTTGCCGGGAAAGGGCTGGCCCGTGTCCGGGTCGCGGGGCAGGGCCGATGTCAGAGGCCCGCTGAAGTCGCCCGTCTTCTCGGCTGCGGTCGGAACCCTTGCGCCGAGCGTGAAGCCGCGTCGCGTGCGCCGCCACTCCTCGCTCCAGAAGAAGAATACCCTGTCCTTGATTATGGGACCGCTGAAGTTGCCGCCGAAGTTGTTATACCGCAGCGGCGCTTTGTCCTGCCCGGCGCGATTGAGAAAGAAGTCCGTCGCATTCAGGGCGTCATTGCGCAGGAACTCGAAGAGCGCGCCGTGAAACTCATTGCTCCCCCCCTTGGTGACGAGGTTGATGACCGCGCCCTGCGCCTGTCCGAACTCCGCGCTGAAGCTGTTGCGCTCGACGCGGAATTCCTGAATCGAGTCTATCGATGGAAATACGAGCAGCGTGCGATTCGACCCCACGTCCATGTTGTTGACGCCGTCGACGGTCCACATATTCTGATTCGAGCCGTTGCCGTTGACGGACATATCGACGCCGCCGTTTAGTCCCGTGCCCGTGCTTGCGAAAGCGCCGCCCGCGCCCTGGCGGTACTCAGGCGAAACGCCCGGCACCATGAGCGCCAACTGCGAATAGTTGCGCCCGTTGAGCGGCAGTTCCGTCACCTGTTTTTCTGCGATGAGACTGCTGACATTGCCGCTGCGCGTCTCAACCGTGACGGTCCCGCTCGTAACGGTGACGGTTTCATTCACCTGCCCCACTTCGAGCGTGAGGTTGACGACCAAATTCTCGCCGACGTGCAACTCAAGGCCCGAGGCGACCGTCTTTTTGAATCCGTCGGGCGCAGTGCTGACGGTGTAGAGACCTATGGGCAGACTCAGGGCCGAATAGTCTCCATCCGTATTGGTCTTGACCGTCCGCGAGAACCCCGTCCTCTCTTCCTGTATCACTACTTCGACTTTAGGAACTACGGCACCGGCCGGGTCTCGCACAGCGCCGCTGATACTGCCTACAGTGTTCGTCTGAGCAGGCGCTCCCATAAGAAAGCCGACACAGAGTAAAAGCAGTGCCGCCTCCAATGCGCGTCTTCCCAAAGCGAGCGGATTTCGTTTGCTTGACATAAATAGCTTCCTCCTTTATCAGGGCCATCCGGAAGACCCCTCCCTTACGGTTGGGGTACTGAAAGTGATTTGGACCAGAGACAAAGATCCCCTGACGCCCCGGCGAACTTCCGCGACGAGTCAGCGATCAGTCAGCCGGAGCACGAACGATTTCGTGTTCAGCGATAATGGGAACCGTCGTCTCACATCAGAGAATCAAACAGCCCCGCCTTATCTGGCCCCCTCGATCTTTTCGGACGCGCAGGGCTTCCACTTCGATTCAGTCGCTGTGTGAGCCAACAGCAGGGCACGCCATCCCGATCTCTACCATTGTCAGTGATTGGTTCCGGGTGTAAAATACCCGACCAAAAGGTTTTTATTTTAGATGTTGAATCTGACGAAAAATTGCGGACACTCAGATGCTAGGTGGGATCAAGGATGGAATCAATAGTCTTACAGTAAATTAACCTGTTAATTAACGCTTTGACAGCCGATCTATCGCAGCGTGACAGGTACAAAGCCGGGAGTTTCATAATGAAGGCCCACATGGCAGAACAATCATCGCAAGCCCTCCCGCCGGATGATGTGCGCCAGGCGCTGGAATCGCTCCTGAGCAGCAAACATTTCGTCAATGCCCATAAAAAGAAGGAGTTTTTGCGCCTGATATGCGATTTCTATTTCGAAGGCCGCGCGCAGGAACTCAACGAATATATAATCGGCTATGACGTATTCGGCCGCGACAGCGATTATAACCCTTCGGACGATCCGATCGTGCGGGTATTCGCGCACGAGATACGCAAAAAGCTCGAAGCTTATTATACGAATGAGGGGGCGAATGATCCGATTCGTCTGGAAATCCCTGCGGGCGGCTATCAGCCCGTTTTTACACGCCACCTCCCGGAACCGGAGGAGGAGATTTCCGCACCCATTGTCGCCGCAGAGTTGCAACACGAAATCGAGACTGCCCGGCAACGTTTGTCTATTGGAAAACTTGTGGCGGGTCTCGTCGTAGTAGGTCTTTTGATAATCGTGATCGTTCTGGCGCTGTCGAATCGGCAATTGCAAAGGGCGGTAACCGAAATCGAAGCGGCCAAAGACCCTGCCGTGTACGGAGAGGTGTGGGCGTCTTTCCTCGGAGACAAAAATCCGCCGCTCGTGATCCTGAGCAACCCGCCGGTTCTGCGCTTCGTCAATCCGAGCGACCCGGAAGCTTTGACCAAAGACTCCATCCCGCTAACACCCGAAGCCGTGGAACTCCTGAAAGATGAATTCGTCACAAACCCCGAAGTCTCGATCAAAGAGACGGGCGGGCCTGCCGGTGATAATCAAGGACCGCCGGGGAGCAGGGTCGTAACCGAGCAGACCCCCCGCCTGATAGTCAGAAAGAATATTCTCACAGGCATGGGTGAAGCCATAGGGCTTCATTACCTGACGGACCTCTTTCGCAAAGCAAACCGGAACATTCTGCTCAAACAGAGCCGCACACTGAGCGCCGAAGATTTGAAGATGCACAATGTAATCATGCTCGGCGGCGTGTGGGTGAACGAATGGTCTGCGAAGCTGACGAGAAAAGAGGATTTCGTCTTCACCGGAAAAGCCACTATCGAGAACCGCAACCCTCATCCGGGCGAGGAGCGCGAGTACATACCGCAGTTCGATGGGCGAACGGGAAACCTTATAGTCGATTACGCTCTCATAACGGTCAAACCGAACATCTCGGATGCGAACAAAGTGATGCTGCTCGCGGGCGTATACAGCCAGGGTACTGAAGCAGCGGCCGAGTATGTCACAAACAAAAACTACCTCGATCATCTCAACGGGCGCCTCACGCAATCGGGCGAAGCGCCGCGTTACTTCCAGGCATTGCTCAAGGTGGGAGTCGAAAACGGGATACCGACGACCATATCGCTGCTCGCGCTGCACGAGTTACCACCCGCCGAACCTTGATCGCCGACGAAATGAGAGTTAGGCTTGATAGTGCTATCGCTTTGTCATACATCTTGCAGGTCGCTTGCATCGTTAACTTATAGGAGATGATTTACCTGGAGAGATTTTTCGTGAACCTTACCACTTTAATCTGAAATGAGGATGTCGGAATGGGGTTACTCAACAAGCTTTTCAAGAAGTCACGCAACGACGAGCCTCTTTTTGGTGATGCCAAAGCTACTATTTCAAAGGATGGATTCCCGATCTGTCCTTTGTGTCAACATAGGTATCACCTGACAACCAAACAGATAAAGAAAATGGCTGAGAACCACTCTATGATTAGTTACATCTGCGATGGATGTAATAAGACAATAGAGCTATGAAGAGAGCACTAAGAGGAGAGGCTCTCTTTAATGAGAGGTTCTGATAGGTTGAAATGAAAGTATGATCGAGAGGGCGCTGAATTCCAGCTATTGCGGCTGCGTCTTCTTGTCTCTCTTGGTGGCTTGGCTGGAAATCTTGTCTGTGATGTTGTGTATGACTGAATTGAACCGTTTGCTCTATGGCCAATCATCGGGGGCAAGCGTAGGCGCGAATCGCCGCCCCTTCCCGATCACAAGCAGGCGGGAGATGTCTGTTGCCTAGCAATCTGCTGAAAAAGTCTGAACACTTGCATCACAAAGCATTTCAGTCGCCCGCAGCTTGGAAGCGACTACGCTTCGCCAAGTTCTCCTTCCGCGACTTCCGCAAGGCCGGCCCAGCCCGTTCGATTCAAGTTCCAGATCATGACGGCGGCGCACACGGCCGCGACCAGAAGGAACATTACGCCCCGGCCCCATAAGCCGAAGATGATCTCGCCTATGGCGAAGAGCGTCGAATAGACGAGCGCCACTCCGAGCAGCCAGTTCAAAAGGTTCGGCCCTATCTCTCCCGCGCGCTCGGCTAGTCCCGTCTCTCGCGCCACTCTACGCCATCCCGGTCCCGCCGGATGCACATGCCTGTAAAAGTCGGCCAGTTTTTCCGCAGGCTCAGGCGCAGTCGCATAAGTGGCCGAAAGCCACACAATGGTCGTCACGGCTACGGTGGTCAAAATCGTCTGCGCGAACCCGATAGGAGTAGAAGAATCGAAGATGGCAAAGTATCGCAGCCCCAGAGACACGACGAGCGCCGTCGCCATTGCCGCGATCTCAGACCAGGCGTTGATGCGCCACCAGTACCAGCGCAATATATAAACAAGCCCCGTCCCCGCGCCGAGCGGCGCCGTGCACGGCTCGCGCTCCGCGTGCGCGATGAAGTGGATCGCCGGC
>JAKEHD010000745.1 GCA_022615215.1 Blastocatellia bacterium | reverse complement strand
TAAATGAGAGAGAAAGTAAAGGGTAAAAAAGGGATTGAATGAGCAGAAATAGGTGCGAGTAAGTGTTGAGAGATAAGGTCTACGAATTTATGAGAACCCTCACCTGATGCCATCGGGTCGAGCGGGCCGTCATAATCTCGTATTGCTTGAGCGAGGGGTTCACACGGTCGAACATCATCATGGGAACCCAGATTTCGGCATCGCCTGTAAATCCATCGAAGCCTTCGGGAAGGATGCCGATCACGGTGTACGGAGTATCGTTGAGCTTTAAGGTTTTGCCGAGGAGATCAGGGGCGGCTCCGAAACGGTTTCGCCAGAAGTTGTAGCCTACAACCGCGACCGGTGCGGAGTTTGAGGTGAGATTTTCTTCAGGAAGAAAGGTTCTGCCCATTACGGCAGGAATGCCGAGCATATCGAAATATTCTGCGGAGACCAGTTCGCCTCTGATGCGTTCGGCTTCGCCCGTTCCTGTGAGAATAAAATTTTCTGCGCCTACTGCGGCAAGCTTCTCGAAAGAGCTATTCTGATCCCGCCAGTCTAAAAAGTCGGGGTAGCAAACCGATAGAGACCTTTCCCCCCTCTGCTCCGCGCTATAAACCACGACCAATCGATCCGGGTCCGCGTAGGGCAACGGACGAAGCAGCACAGCATTCACTACGCTGAAGATAGCCGTGTTGGCGCCTATACCGATAACGAGTGCCACGAGCGCCACTGCCGTATATCCGGGCTTCTTTATCAACATCCGAATCGCGTATCGCAAGTCCTGCCATAAGTTTCCCATCGCTATATCTCCTGAATCTCCCTGAAGGTTATTGCCGCTGAATGGATACCGCCCGCTTCATCGAATCGTCGCACGTAAGGCGATGTTACGGGTGAATGCGAATGCCCAGCCGATAAGTAGTGCTTTATGGGTGCTAAAGGTTGCAGGTTTTATCTTTGTCTTCGAAGGTCGAATGGTATTTCGAATGAAACGTGATGATTCTATCACGGGCTTTATTCGTAGCGGAGCGCCACACCCGGATCAATCTTCGTCGCACGGCGCGCTGGGATATAGCTTGCCAGAAGCGCCACGCTCGAAAGCAATGCCGCTACGGATGCAAACGTCAAGGGGTCGGTCGCGCTCACTCCGTAGAGCAGGCTCGACATCACGCGAGTCAAGGCGAATGCCCCGACCAATCCAATAACCACTCCCGCAAGGACGAGTTTTACTGCCTGACCGAGGACGAGTTTCAACACGTCGCCCCTTTGCGCCCCTAACGCCTGCCGAATGCCTATTTCGCGCGTCCGCCGACTCACCCAGTAGGATATGATTCCGTATATGCCCACCGCCGCAAGCACGAGCGCGAGCGCCGCAAAGCCTGCGAGCAGAAGCGCGTTGAAACGCGGTTGAGCTATGGAAGTGGAGACCAGTTCTTCGATAGTCCTGATTTCCGAAAGCGGCAGGTCTTTGTCGAGGATTTGAAGCTGACTGCGTATCGCCCCGATCATACTCCTGGGGTCGGACGCGGTGCGCACGGCGATGAACGGATTGGTCATAGAACGCTGATAGTAAGACATGAAGACTTCAGGTCCAGGCTCTTTCTCAAGCCCGGAATGTCTTATGGCTCCCGCGACTCCTACAATCGTAATCCACGAGCCGCCCCCAAGCTGGATTCGTTTGCCTAAAGGGTCTTCGTTGGAAAAAAATCTGCGAGCCGTTACCTCGTTGATGATGGCGACAAACCCTTGAGCGTTCAGGTCGTCCCGCTCGTCAAAGAAACGCCCCGCGAGCAGAGGAACCCCAAGCGCGCGAAAATAATTCGGGCTGGCTATGCGAATCTCCACCTCAGGCTCCTGGCCTGCTGCGACCGGGCGGCCTTCGATAGTCAGCATAGAGCCGACATTCTCTCCGCCCAGAGGAATCCTGTTTGTCGCACCGGCAGCGATGACGCCGGGCAATTTTTCGATTCGCTCTATGAACTCCCGGCCGAGCGCGATGCGTTGTTGAGCGTCAGAATACTTCGACCTCGGCAGTAAAGTCGACATAGTGAGCACGTTTTCAGTCTCAAATCCCGGATCGACTCTGATGAGTCGAGAGAAGCTGTTGATCAAAAGCCCTGCTCCTATCAGAAGCACCATCGCCAGCGCAATCTCTGCAACCACCAGTATGTTTCGCAAACGGCCGCCGACGGCCCCGCCGACGGCCCTCTGACTGTCGTATTTCAATGCGCCGTGCAGGTCCGGTCTCGAAGCGATGAGCGCGGGAACAAGGCCGAACAGCGCCCCGGTCAGAATCGTCGCAACGAGACAAAATCCCAGGACCAGTGGATCGATCCCTATCTCATCGTGTCGCGGGATGCTTTCAGGGCTCAGGGCGACAAGCCCCTTGACGCAGAGCACGGCAAGCGCAAGCCCGATGGTCCCTCCCGTTACGGCGAGCATAAGGCTTTCGGTCAGGAACTGTCGCGCGAGGCGGCCTCTCCCTGCTCCGAGGGCCGCGCGTATAGCGGCTTCCCTTCCCCGCGCGGTCGCCCTCGCAAGCAATAGGCTCGCAACATTCGCGCACGCGATCAATAAGATAAAACCGACTCCTCCGAGCAGGACCATAAGCGCCAGTCGAACGTCGCCCACTACCTGCTCGTGAAGCGGAACGAGATTCGCGCCAAGCCCCGCGTTCGAATCCGGGTAAGCCTGTTCCAGTTGACGGGTGATGCCGCTCATCTCCGCCTGGGCCTGCTCGATTGTAACGCCCGGCCTCAGGCGGCCAACTGCTCTCAGCATGTGCAATGAACGCCCTCTGCTTATCATCGGGTTGAATTGCAGAGGAACCCACAGATCGACCTCGTCGAGGAATCGAAAGCCCGCAGGCATAACGCCCGCTACGGTGAAGCTGTTGCCATCAATCGTCAGCGCATTTCCGACTATCTTTTGATCTGCGCCGAATCGCGTTTGCCATAAATGATGGCTCAACACGACGACCCCTTCCGCGCCCTGCCGATCTTCATCAGGCAGAAAGACGCGCCCCAGCACGGGCGATACTCCCAGAGTCGAAAACAGGCTTGCGGAAGCATATTGCGCGTGAACGCGCTCGGCATCGCCGCTGCCGGTCAAGGTCAGGTTCCATCGCGGACTGACCGCCCCGATCTCTTGAAAGGTCGTACTCTGCTTTTGAAAATCGAGAAAGTCGGGAGCAGATATCGGATAATCGCTTACGCCCTCTTTCGTATTGTCTTCCCATATCATCACGAGGCGGTCGGGGTCCATATAAGGGAGCGGGCGAAGCACTACCGCATTCACCACGCTGAAGATGGCCGTGTTGGCCCCTATACCGAGTGCCAGCGTCATAACCGCCACGAAGGTGAATGCGGGATTTCGCGCGAGCATACGCGCGCCGAAGCGAAGGTCTTGAAACAGGTTGTCCATGGTTAGGTGCCTTATGTGTCCGTTGTCCGT